>JBKSMR010000068.1:0-4801 GCA_046881895.1 Alphaproteobacteria bacterium | reverse complement strand
TGTTGAAATATGAATTATTTTTGCACCAGATTTTGCCAGATTTTTTGGTCCATCAACATTTATTTTTGTTGCTAATTCTATATCTGTTTCAGCCTTGTCCACAGCAGTATATGCCGCACAATTTATAATAACATCTATATTATTATTATATACAAAATTTTTCACAGCAACTTCATCTGTAATATCAAGAACATCAATATCTGCACAGATTGCATCTGGTAATAATTTTGATAATTCTGTTCCCAGTTGTCCTTTAGAACCCGTTATCAGGTACATCTTTTAATCCTTTGGCTATATTATCTTTTGCAGAAGTTATAATTTTATCTGCTGGCACTTTCCAATCTATTCCGATATCAGGATCATCAAATCTGATACCAAATTCTGCATGTGGTGCATACAGATTATCACATTTATATGCAAAAACCGCTGTTTCAGATAATACAGAAAAACCATGTAAAAAACCACGTGGAATAAATAATTGTCTTTTATTTTCATCCGACAGTTCAACAGCAACATATTTTCCAAATGTCGGGGAATTTTTTCTTATATCTACAGCAACATCCAAGACACATCCTTGTAAAACACGAACCAGTTTTGCCTGTGCAAATTCACCCAATTGACAATGTAAACCACGCACAACACCATAAGATGACTTAGACTGATTATCTTGAACAAACTTATTTATTATACCATTTTTAACAAATTCTGCTTCGTTGTAACTTTCAAAAAAGTATCCACGTGCATCTTCAAAAACACGTGGTTCAACGATGATAACACCATCAAGTTCTGTTTTTATAAAATTCATGATTTAGCCTTTATTTATACTTTATTCAAAACATTTTAATAATTCTTCACCCTTTTCTGTTTGGTCTATTTTTTTATTTCTAATTTCTTCTTCTGCTTTTATTTTCTGAATTATTAAAATCAAATCAGGATGATTTTTTATTTTATTATTTATAATTTCTAGTGCATTGTCAAAATCTGATTTTTTTTCTATGAACACAGGCATAACTGAATCAGAAGCTGTAAAAAAAGTATTTTCTAAATCTGATTTAAACTCATCTATTACAGATAAATAAGCATCTATATGTTTTTGTTCATGTGCCATCACAGCATTAAACGGACAAGTATTTTCTTTATAACTTTTATCAACTTCTACTAAAAAATTATTATATCCAAATTCAACATCTATACTTTTTAAAGACACACAAAAACCTGTTTTTATAAATACAACTTCTGTTTCTATATTTGTTTTTTGTGTTAAATTTGCAATAACGTGTCCATGATGAGATAAATCCATAGATTCATCTGGTTGATTTATTTCAATTGTATATTTTGGTTTTGATAAAATAACTTCTGGTTTTTTTTTGTATTCTAAACAATCATCTGCCAACAAAGGACAAGAAATAAACATAAATAAAAATATAAAAAAATTTCTAAACATATTTATTCAAACGATGTTTGTTTTTTTAGATATTCATCAACAAAGTTATTTCCGTACATTTTATATAATTCTTCGGCCAATAATACAGACGAACGTCCTGATTCAAATAATCTTAATAAATTACCCAATCCACCAAGTTCTGTATTTAAAATAACAGATTCACCTGTAACAGGTCTTGATAATAATAATGCACGTTTTAAATTTGGATACGCTTTACCTTGAATGAACGCCATCTCCAAAGGATTTAAATTCCAATGTGTATAATCATTCGCATCAGCAGCTGGATTACGGAAGAATAATACAGTTTGTGCTTGACCACGAACAACATCGCCAATTCCCAGTTTATCAAGAACATTTGCACGTTGGAACGCAGCCATATATGCTTGACGATTTTTTCTTCCTTCTTGTAATCCTACTATAAAGTTTTTACGGAACATTTCGTTTTCCAACATAGGGGCTGTTTCGTCAATCATAATAAGTGATGGATTACCACCAGAAATAGTTGTATTATTTATTCTGTGCAGAATATAAGAAATTACTGCTGGTGCTAAAACTTCATCTTGCAAAATATCTGTAAAATCAAAAGTTGTTAACCTTGACTGTAAATCCAAAGTATCTGAATCTTCATTAAAAATATCACCATACTGTAATGGATCCACCCATTTTTTAAGTGCTGGTCTCATATTACCAGAAGAAGAAAAACAACTTTCCCACAGATTTTTTAATAATCTATTATTATCTGATAAATAATCATAATTCACAGATACAGCACGTGCAATTTCATCAGCAGAAATAGTATCAGTTTGTCCAGAAATAATTGCAAACCATCTGCGTAAAAACGCACGATTAGCCGCAGTATCCGGCATTTTTAATGGATTTAAATGTGTCAAGAAAGATTGTTCTATTTTGTTCGCCGCAGTAACTTTTTCTTTACCTTGCATTGTTATATATTTACCACCGGACGCCAATGTAAATATCTCTGCACCTTTGTTTCTATCGAAAAAGAAAGCCTTTAATTTTGGATGTCTTAAACTTTGTGCAATTAAAAACGAGAATAATGTTGTTTTACCGCCACCTGTTGGACCAATTGTTAATGTATGTGCCACAGCTGCTGGTTTATCAGAAACATGAAATTGGAACTGATATGGTGTACCTTGGGCTGTTGGGAAAACAACCAGTGGCCCTGAACCCCAATCTGAATTTTCAACACCACGCGGCTGTGTTGACATTGGTATAGTTATTGCGGCTGCACGTGATAATAATTTAAAACTGCGTGGAAATACATTAAATCCTGGAATTTGTGCAAACCAAGACACTTTTGCAGCAAAAGATTCAACAATTGGTGCAATACCAAAAGATGCCGAAATCTTTTTAAATTCATTTATATATTTTTCAAGTTCTTCTTTTGTTGAACCAAATATAACGAACAAAGGATAATAATTTACCAAACTTTGATTACCAGATACATTCTCATCCATCACAGACTGTGCATGAGAAATTTGCTCTTCTGTTGATGTACTTTTAGAATCAGCTGTTGAAATACGCTGACGAATTGTAGATTCAACCTGGGATGCACCCATAATATGAAACGCATTCATACAAATCATTTCTGTTTGTATTGTTGAAATTGTATCAAAAAATTCTTCATCCAGATAATCAGGTGATGTTTTAAAAGAAATCATTGCAGCAAAAGACTGATTTCCACCACTAATATATCTGACTAAACCATCTTTTAAAAATTCCACATCATCCACAGTAACAACATTTGATATATTATTATCTGCAAATTTTGGTCTTGGTTTAGATATAGGTGATAAAACACGTCCCAAGAAACATGCCATATTATCAGGTTTATTATTTTTTAATAACTGTGGTTTATATGGTGCAAGTATAGATTCAATATAATTACAATATTGATTTAATTTATCACGCGCATCCATACCACTTACAGAAATAACTATGTAATAATTATTCAAGAAAATTTTTAAACCTTGACCACTCCATTTATTATAAATTTTTTGTAATGTCGGTTGATTAAATTCATACTTTGTATTTTCATCAGCCGCATCACGTATCATATAAAAACGTAGAACAACATTTGGGTCACGTATTTGATTAAATAATTGTGCACGCAAATCCAAGAATTTTTCTTTTGTTTTATCATCTTGCATACTTGTTTGAACGCCTGCGACACGATAAACACGAATTAAACTACCATCTGTCAAAGACATAGAATTATCATTATAAACTTCTTTGAATGGTAAAAAATCTGCATATTTTGCATAACCAAACTTTGGGAAAATACGACGTGTCAAGATCGGTGTATACATCATCAGCACAATAAAAACGAATATTGCCACCATAATCATAACTGTCAGGGTTATTTGAAAACCACTGCCAGCAAAATAATTAAAAAATCCTTTAATATCCATCATGCAGCCAACTTCCCAGGTATTTTTTTAGTAAACAAATTTAATTTAGCAGATATTATTTGCCCAAGTTGTGGATCACGTTTTGAAAATATCGCCAATATAGAATGAACCAATAGCAATGATCCCATAAAAATCAAAGGATTTAAATCTTTATTAAATAATATCATACGACCTGCAAAAAGTATAACAAAAACAATGAATTGCACAGCAAAATTTATTACTGCAAGTGTATAAGGCACATAAAAAATATGTGCAGGATTTGCCAATGCTTTTAATACTTGCTGTTTCATATATCTCCCTCAGGTAATTAAATTATAACAATTTCAACAGTTTTCAACAAGCAGAAAAATAAAATACATTATTTTGTTAAAAGTGTTAAAAAAATCGAATTTTTCAACTGTTAATTATTAAGTGTTATTTTTTAACAAATTTTGAAAAATCCGCAGAAATATTGGATTTTTTTGTTAAAAAATTGTTTAAAAAAATTTAAAACTAAATTTCAACATTTTTAACAGTCCCAACAAAAACAACAATAAATAATAATTATCATTTGATTTTTAAAAAATAATGTTTATAATCGCCATGTAAAAAGGATAACGACATGAAATTTTTAAGTTCATTAAAGGCTTGGAAAAAACGCGGTAATGTAAAACAAATCCGTCGTGGTAAACAAGTTATCTTGATTGACCCTGATAATCCAAAATTCAAAGCAAAACAGGGCTTTAAGAAAAAATAAAAAATCCGCCGATTGGCGGTTTTTTTAATAATCATTCAAAAACGCTTCTTTTGTAACATCTTTGATTTCCAGTATTCCCAAACCTGCCTGACGCAGATATAATATCTGTGCGTCATTTGGTGTGTATATGCCGGCACTGTGGTCTGCGGTTTTTGGAATTGATGATATTTTTTGTGCCGGCATAAATTC
>JBKSMR010000067.1:0-15928 GCA_046881895.1 Alphaproteobacteria bacterium | reverse complement strand
CCCCCTGACGGGGGGATTTTTTTTGTCATTCCCACGCAGGCACCTTTTGTCATCCCTGCGAAGGCACCTTTTGTCATCCCTGCGAAGGCAGGGATAGGGTCTATAAAATTTACAATATTCAAACATGCGTAATATGTATTTTTTTGGCTCGCTATGCTTGCACTGTTTAGACCCACTCCTGCCTTCGCAGGAGTGACAAGGGGGGCAGGAGTGACAAAGAGAAAAATAGAGAGATGACAATGAGGTAGGGGAAAACTTACTCATCCACACCATAAATAAAATCACCAGTTCCCATATTGCCATAGAATTTTTGTTCCACAATATCCCACATGCCATTACTTGGCACAACAAAATCCCCAATTTTTAACCCACATGGCACCGGCACAAAATGCCGAACCAATACATCATTATCCCAGATTTTGAAATAGTATATGGCGAACAGTCCTTCCCATACCGCATTTTGGCTTGGCATATTATATGTCCTTGCTGAAAACAAACTTATATCAGACTCGTTTGTTGTGCCTTGTAAGATGTTGTTTAGTAAATTTTTATTTATACCATTTGATATATAATTATTTTTATCAAACCATTCTATGTACGGTTTATTTAGTATTCTTGTTTCATGGAAATAATGTCCAGTTGCTGCTTTGTTATTAACATATGGCAGTATTTGATTGTTATAAAACAACAATCTTGTTGTGTTTTCGCTTTCTGAACCGTTGTAATTTCCGAATAATCCCCAATAAGTGTTTCGGGGTGCATCTAATATATTTTTATATTTTATTTCAAATGATAGATTATCGTTTTCCCCAGATATTCCAGTGTTTATATAGTTAGATCGTGCTATGTTGTTTCCAGATGTTAAATATACATCTTCGTTTACGCTAATCAAATGATTGTTTGTATCAAATTTATAATTATTTAAGTCAAATTCTGCTGGATGATCTTGATCATATACGAAATCATCATAGCCGGCTGCGTTACCATAAAACTTTTGTTCTACGATATCCCACATGCCGTTCTCGGGCGTAACGTAATTTCCAATCAATAACCCACATGGCACTGGCACAAAATCTCGAATCAATACATCGTTCTCCCAGATTTTAAAAGAATATATAGATAATACACTTTCTGTATAACTTTTATCTAGATGTACGTTAATAGAGTCAAAAAAAACAATATTTGATGTATTTTCTTCACCATTAGAAATCCGGCCATTTATTTGTTTTAATTGCTCGCCATAAACTGTTTTTTCTTGTTTACCGGTTCGCACAACGTAAACAGTGTCTTCAAGGTGTTTAAATGTGTATTCTGGCGAGTCGTGTGCCTTACTGTTTATGTTTATATATACAGAATCATTATATAATATAAATCTGGTTTGATTGTTTTGTTCAGCTTGCATAGGTGCGGCATTATAATTTCCAAAAATACTTGCATATTCATTAGCCGTTGGTAATACATCAAATTTATATTTTATTTCAAAAGACAGATTATCGTTATTACCACTGATGTTTGTATCGATAAACATTTGTTTGTTTGCCAAGCTTTGTAAATAAAGATTTTTGTTGGCCGCTATTAGTTTCCCGTTGTCATCATATGTATAATTTGTGGAGTCTGTAAAAGGTTTACATCTAGATACAGAATAATTGGTGTTTTGGTATAAAACGTGCAATGTGTCACGCAAAAATATGTTGTACATTCCACTGTACCACAATTCATCGCCAACGCGGACATGCAGGGTGGGGTCGGTTGTTTTTGTTTGTGACAGTTTTATTGTGTTATCACCCACATGCAACACACGTGCATTTGCGCAAAACGCAATAAAGATAAATAAAACAACCAATAATTTACGCACAATCCCCCCATATAAATTCAGGTGGGGTAATACAGGTTTCGGTCGGAAATATTACCCCAAAACAAAAACCGTCACAGAAATGACGGTCGGGGTGTTGATAAACATGTTAAGTAATGTCCCCATGGTTTTTGGAAATAATCCTGAACATATACCACAGGCACCCCGACCATAATCGGGGGTAAAAATTAACGGTGCAAAGCACCGATTTTCATCGGATTACGATGCGTCTGCACCGACTTAACATGAGCTTATCAAGGCCCGAACCGACATCCCTGTCAGTTCAACGTTTATTTTATTGGATTTTATAATTTTTTTCAATAATAAAATAGTGGTTAGTGGTGGCAAGATTTTTGTTATGTTACAAACCTAAGATAATCGCACAATACTTTTAATTTATAATTCATTCACTAACCACTTATACTAAGCCTTGCACTAAAAAAAACCGCCGTTTGGCGGTTTTTTAAACATAACTTTTAAGTGCAACATAAACATGGCCAACATCTGTCTTTATCAGGGCAGATGATACAGCGTCTGGATTATCTGTTTGTTGTGCGTTCGCCAAGATTTTATCAAAACTGCGAACGAACTGGGTTGCTTGACGACGAAATACTGCATCAGACTTTACCATTTCACGAATTTGTTTTTTATCAGCTGCTGCCATCATTTTTGCCAACCATTTTGAAAAGATTGTCTTGTCCCCAGAATGGTACTTGGTCCAAATTACGTCTGGTATTTCTGCACCTGTAACACGTGTCAAATCCATTGCTTGTTCGTGTAACGGCATCAGCATTTGTTCGCTTTGCTTTAAAAAGTCTGTTGAACTGATATGCCCAAATGACTTCGCTGGTGCCGCCTTTATCGCATCCATTGGTGCAGACGCACGTGCAACCATCATTTGTTTGTTTAATGTCTGCATTGTGTCAACAGCCTTGGCGTAGTCTGCCATCAAATCAATCATTTGTTGACGTGATTGACCAGCCAAATCTTCCAGTTTAACTGCAGATTCTGATACAGCGTCTGTTGATTCTGCAACCGTAGATTTCATTAGTGCAATCTTGTCGTTCAGATTTGCAACAATCTTTTCCAATGTTTCGCTGGCCTGTAATGAACCTTGTGACAAATCTGGCAGGGCAGAATAATACTTTTCAATCAACGCAGACAATGGTTCCAGTTGTGCTGTTGTATCGCTGGACATTTTTATCAAGTTTTCAGACTGGGCAGACAATTGTGTGTGTGCAGTATTCATTTTTATCAGTGTATCGCGTACACCTGCCGCCATTGCCTTGACTGATTCCGAGAATGCATTTGCCGCAGTTTTGGTGTTTTCCAGTGTTGTATTTGCGACACCAGATACTGTTTTAAGCTCGGCAACAACAGCTGTGGCATATTCTTTGATTTCAGAATCAAATTTATTGGTCAAGCCCACAAGTTCATTGGAAATACCGCGTACAGCACCTTCGGTTGATGCTGCAGATTTGATAAGTTCTTCAACAACGTCGGTAAGTTTTGCAGATTGTTTGTCGATAGATGTTTCAACCAAACGTGTTTGACCTGCGACAACATTGGCAGTATTGGTTAATGTGTTCATCTGACTGGTCAATTGTTTCTTGGACTGTTTGCCAAATGTTTCCAGTCTATCCAAATAGCCATCCAGCTGTTTATTATTCTTGTTCAATGTATTTTCATAATTATCTGCTGCTGATTTAATACTATCAAACCCGTCGGCGGTTGTCTTGCCCAGTTCAACCAATTTATTTTGCAAGACTTCTGATTCTGCGGTCAAGTTTTTCATCTGGTCTGCATTAAAGTTAAATTCATTTTGCAGGTTTTCGGACATTGTTTTCGCACTATCCAGCCAAGAATCTATCTGTGATTGAATCTGTGCAGTTTGTTGTGTTGTATTATCAGATGTTTGTTTAATGTTTTCCAATAATTCGTTAACAGTATTGCTAAATCTGTCAGTTGAATTTTCTACGTCCAACCATGATTGTGACGCAACAATTTCACCCAAACCTGTTACAGTATTATCCAAACGCCCAGACATATGTGCGATTTTTTTGGTTGCATCATCTGCAGTTGCAACCAGCTGTTCGTTCTGGGCTGTCAGAATGTCTTTCAACTGATTTGCAGATTCGATTTGTGCATTTAATGTATCACGCATAGTTTGAAAACTTTGTTCGATTTTATGGATTTCATCAGCCAGTATTACGGCCAGCACACGTGAAGCGTCTGCAATCTTGGCGCGTTCAGGCTGTGTCATTATCGTCAGCAAAGACTGCATAACCTTTTGTGTTTTTCTTGAAATAAAGAACAAAACACCCAACGCCAACACCAGCAAGCCACCCAGCACACCAACGCCAATCAACCATATATTTGTAATTTCCATCCTTTTCTCCCTAAATCAAAACAAAATTTATATATCTTGCAGTTCACTTGGATTTATACTAAAATTCAAACAATAAAGCAAGGGCTGAAATGGCAAAAAATCATACTCTTTCACCAGAACAAGATATGGCTGCAAATCCAACAGAAAATGTATGGGTTCAGGCCAATGCTGGAACCGGTAAAACCAGCGTTTTGGTTCAGCGTTTATTGCGTATTCTGTTTCGTAGTCCAGATTGTGGGGCAACGGGTATTTTATGTTTAACATATACCAAGGCCGGTGCCGGCGAAATGCGTAACCGTATATTAAAAGCGTTACGCGGTTGGGCAATTGCGTCTGATGAAGAATTGTCTGAAATGTTGATAAATGTTGCAGAACAAAAAACAATAACCGATGCCGATATTGCACGTGCACGTGAAATATTCTTTAAGTACATCGACAACCCAGATATATTAAAAATCAAAACCATTCATGGTTTTTGCGAAGAGATACTGCATCGCTTTCCATTAGAGGCCGGCATTTCGCCCACATGGTCTTTGGTTTCCGGTGCACCACAACGTGTTTTATTGCAAGATACATTTAATACACTTATAAACAGGCCGACTGGCGACAGCAGGGTGTTTGAAGCGTTTTCTCATCTGGTGTCGCGTGTATCGGAAAACTATCTTGATGAATTGCTTCAAGTGCTAAGCAGTCAATATAAACACTTTTTTCAAGTCGAGAATGTCGACAAATACCGCGAACAATTTATTGAAACGATTGCGAATTATTTAAACGTAAAAACACCAATTGAATACAATTTTGATGCCGTAAAGTTACTAAACATTATAAACAATGCTGATTTAGAACAAAAAAGCAGAAAAACACCGTCAGCTACACTTGATAAACTTATAAAAACAACCCAACAGTTTGTTGATAAAACTATAGATTTCGAAGAATATAAATTTTTATATTTAACCAAGGAAGGAACACCGCAAAAATTCGCTGCCAGTCGCGATTATTTAATTGCGGAACAGATGGCTGTGCACAAATACACTCAATACTGTGCAAACAAGGTTGTTTTTGACGATACGATGGCGTTGTTTGATTTGGCGTCTGCATTTGCATCAGAGTATAAAAGACTAAAACACAGCCGTAATTTGCTAGATTTTGAAGATTTGATTCTATATACGCGTAAATTATTCTCGGACAGTTCTACAATGGGCTGGGTGCTATCACAGTTAGACTTATCATTATCGCAAATCTTGGTGGATGAAGCACAAGATACATCCCCAATACAATGGGAAATCATGCGTGCAATGTCCGGAGATTTCTTTTCTGATGGGGATGTAACAGATTTACCGCATGCGATGTTCGTGGTTGGCGACACAAAGCAGTCTATATATGGGTTCCAAGGTGCGGACCCACGTGCATTTGCAGACAGTCGTAAATCTATCTCAGAACAAATAAAAACAAATCTACGAACAATTCGCGAAATTCCACTGGTGCAAAGTTTTAGATCTACAAAACCAATACTGCATGCTGTTGATAGATTCTTTGCTGACGAAACAGTTATACGCATCAGTAATTTTTCCAACAATCCACATAAATGCTTTCGTATAAACGACGCAGGCTTGGTTGAATTACATAAGTTGGTGTCAAAGAAAGAATCTGATACATCAAAAGAAGGGTATGTTAAACAGATTGCACAACGAATTAAATCTATTATTGATTCTGGCAAATACTCTGCACGCGATATAATGGTTTTGGTTCAGCAACGAAATCAATTTGTTGCTCCACTTGTTTCAGAATTAAAGCGATTAAATATCGAAGTTGCGGGTAGTGATCGTATTAAATTACCGGATTTTCCGATGATAAAAGATATGTTAAATCTGGTGCGATGGTGCATAAACACAAAAGATGATTACAGTTTGTGTTGCGTGTTAAAAAGTCCATTTTTTAAATTGAAAGAACAAGATATTTTTAATTTATGCAAAATTAAAAACGATATAAATTTATCGCGTATTCGTGAAGACAAAAACGCAAATCTTATTACAATTTATGAAATATTAAAAGACGAGCAACCAGATATATATTTTTACCTGACAGACATACAAGAAAAGTCATTGTGTATGGCACCATATACATTCTTTTCATACGTATTAAACAACAATGACATACGTCAGTGTTTTATATCTGCGTTGGGCAATCAGGTAATTGACCCATTGGAAGAATTTATGACAATCTGTCTGTCTTATGAGCGTACACAACCTGGAACATTGTATCATTTTATCAAATGGTTTATAACCGGTGACAGTGAAATCGCTCGCGATATGGATTCTTCAAACGGAGTTCGTATTGTTACTGTTCATGGCAGCAAGGGCTTAGAGGCACCTGTCGTGTTTTTGATAGATACAATACATACGCCAAAGCCTGATAAAATCATACCTATCAACAAAGATAATGATTTAATATGGCTGTGGTCACCACGTGGCAGCATCAGTAATGAACACACGAACGCAGCACACAAACACTCTCAAACACAGCTGGCGGAATATTATAGACTGTTGTATGTTGCGATGACACGTGCCAGGGATGAACTGTATATATTTGGATATACAACAGATAAAAATCCGTCAGAAAACGCGTGGCATACGCATTTATGGCGTGTTTTGGCTGGCGATACGAATTCAGAATATATCAGGATAACAAATGACGATATTGCATAAAATTTTATCTAGCAACGAAAGTCGTATACATGCAACGGACGCAGGCACAAAAATGCACGCATTGTTGCAACGTGTTGTTATAGATAAAGATATAGAGCAGGGAGACCAGCGACTGATTCAAAAAATAAAGCAACATCCTGAATTGCTGCGATTTTTTGTTAAAACCGCCAAGACAGAAGTTCCAATTGCGGGCAATGTACAAAACAAATTCGTCAGCCGTCGCATTGACAGACTGTTGATATCTGACGAATTAAAAACGATTGATATTCTAGACTATAAAACAGATTTATGTCATGATACTTATTACGGTACATATGTCGCACAATTACGCGAATACGCACGATTGTTGCAACAGATATATCCAGACTATGCAATCAAAACATATATATTGTGGACGCATGATTTTTCGCTGGAAAATATAATATAAAAACGACTATAATCCGCATATGCTAGTAAGTTTAAATATTTCAAATATCGTACTGATTGAAAAGCTAAAACTCGAATTTGGCGATGGTTTAAACGTTTTGACCGGTGAAACAGGTGCAGGTAAAAGTATTTTACTGGATGCATTGTCGTTAGCGTTGGGTGCACGTTCTGATATCGGTTTGATTCGTCACGGTTGTGACGTGGCGTCTGTTACAGCAATGTTTGATTCTGTACCATCGGGTGTACAAGAAGTATTAAATGAATATGATATTGAATCAGATGGCGATTTGATTTTACGCAGAACGTTGTCCATAGATGGTAAGTCCAAGGCGTGGATAAACGATGTTCCTGTATCTGCAAAAACATTAAAGCAGGTTGGGTGCGCGTTGGTCGAAATTCATGGGCAATTTGCAAATCATGCATTGTTAAATCAATCTACACATCGTGCGACACTTGATTTGTTTGCACAAAATAACATAAATAATTACAATCAGATATTATCGAATGTTAAAGTTGCATACAAACAATATAACGATGCAAAAAATCGCTTGAACGAATTACAAGAAATGCTGGAACGCAGTGCATCTGAACGCGACTTTTTAGAACATAACGTATCTGAATTACGCAATTTAAATCCGCAAATTGGCGAAGAAGAAGAACTGTCCACCAAACGCAGCAATATGATGAACGCAGAAAAAAATGTTGCGATTTTAAATGATGCAATTACTGCATTAAATCCACACGGGCATTCATTAGAGTCGTTGATATTTTCTGTTGCACATATTCTGGAACGGATTAAGGGTGATGAAAATCCATATCAAAATCAGATAGATAAATTGTATGATATTGCAGAATCTGTTGCACATATAACACAAACGCTGGAACCAGAATCAACAGATGCCGAAGATATGGACGCAATAGAAGAGCGTTTATTTGCAATTCGTGCTGCTGCACGCAAACATCGTGTGTCCGCAGACGATTTACCAGCAAAACTGGAACAAATGTCCCAACAGTTGGAAACAATTGACAATTCAGACGCAGAATTACATAAGCTTCAATCATTGGTAAAAACATATCTGAACGAATTTAATATAGCCGCATCAGAACTGCGTAACGCGCGCCACGCGGCTGCCGAAATGTTACGTACACAGTTATTGGCAGAACTGCCAGAATTAAAACTGGGCTCTGCAGACTTTATGTTAGAATTCACAGACACGCAACCAACGTCACATGGTATAGATGATATTACATTTATGATAAAAACCAATCCTGGTTCACCATTTGCACCATTACATCGTGCTGCATCTGGGGGTGAATTGGCACGTTTAATGCTGGCAATGCGTGTTGTGTTGGCTGGTGCAAACGACGCACATATATTTGTATTTGACGAAGTTGATACCGGTATCAGCGGTGCCACTGCATCCGCAGTCGGCAGTCGTCTGAACCGTTTAGCATCTACAAATCAAGCATTGGTTATTACTCATTCTGCACAGGTCGCGGGCTTTGCAGACAAGCACTTTAAGATTTCAAAATCTGTAACAGACGATAAAACAACAACATCTGTTCATGAAATATCTGACGATGAACGAATTGGCGAAATAGCCCGTATAATCAGCGGGGAAGAGGTTACACCAGAATCCATCACAATGGCCAAGACATTGATAAAGAATTAAAAAACGCCCAAACGGGCGTTTTTTTATTTTGTCCTGGAGTTTATAAATCTTAGATTGTGCAACATCGTCTTTTCAGCTGCTGTCATTTTCATCAAAACAGCTTGCTCTTGATCTCTTTGTTTAATCAAATCAACAATCTCCATCAACATACGCATTTCTCGTGTACTTTTCGCAGGATTTTCCCAATGAACCAGTTGTTCGCCCAAAACACGCAATTCATAGATATTTTTACCAATATTAGAGTGAGTATAACGAATAACTTCTGCACCATAAATATCTTCTACAATATAGCATTCTTTACAAGATTCGTTTTCGACAACCGTTACTGTTATATCTTTGTTGTTCAAGATTTTTCTAAGCTCTTTAAAAATCAGCGGATTCATAGTGTGTCCTTTGTTATCTTTACAGATAATTATAAACAAAGATTTTTCTTTGTCAATAAACGACTTAAAATGATTTTTATAATTTCAATACCCCGTCGGCAAATTCAATTGATTTTGGCACACCGCCATCAACACTGCTGATAATATTACTATCTGCATCGCGAACAATCGCATAACCACGTGATAAAACGCTTTTATAACTAAGGGAATTTAGCATTTGTTCCATGTGTTGCAATGACTGGTTTAAACCCTGTATACGATTTTGTAATATGTTTGGAAATGCAGATACATTTGTCATTTTCTGTTGTGCAGATACAATTTTAGTGTTGATTATCACATTCAGCGTACGTCCCAAATCGTCCAGTCTTTGTGCTCGTTCCATAATCATTTGCTTTGGGCTTTTTATATTTATGTCTTCAATACGCTGTTTTGCATTCATTAAACGCGTTGTAAAGTTGCCGGACAATCGTATCCAGATATTATCCAGCTCTTGGAATAATGACAGTTTAGTTGGTACAACCGCTTCGGCAGCACCTGTTGGTGTTGGTGCACGATAGTCTGCTGCAAAGTCAATTAACATCCAGTCTGGTTCATGTCCAACGCCGGATATCAGTGGGATTTTACTAGCTGCGGCTGCACGCACAACGATTTCTTCGGAAAAAGGCAACAAATCTTCCAACGAACCGCCACCACGCGCAACAATAATCACATCAACATTTTGCATGCGATTAAAGTATTCAATGCCGGCTGCAACCTCGGCCGCGGCAGTCACACCTTGGACGGTTGCAGGATACAATAATACACGCACAGGAAAACGTTCACGCAATCTGTTTTGAATATCTTGGAACGCTGCACCTGTTGGGCTGGTAACAACACCAATTGTCTGTGGTAATTTTGGCAATGGTTTTTTTCGCGATGCGTCAAACAACCCTTCGGCCGCCAATTTTTGCTTGCGTTCTTCCAGCATTTTTAGAATTGCACCAACACCAGCCATTTCTATTTCGCTGGCGATAATTTGATAGTTGCTGCGGGCAGGGTATGTCGTAAATCGTCCTGTTATAATAACTTCCAGTCCATCTTCCAACTTAAAGTTTAACGGTGTTCCACGCCAAACAATAACAGAAATTGCCGCCCCAGAATCCTTTATCGTCATATAAATATGTCCAGACGTTGCACGTGTAATCTGCGATAGTTCGCCACGAATTTTTATGCGTGGGAACGCAGTTTCAACCACGTTTTTCAATAACGCAGATGCGTCAGATACGCTAAAAATCATATCATCTTTTACAAAAGGTTCTGGTTTTTGCAGCATTTATTTTGACTTGTTTTCCATTAGTAACTTTATAGTATCCAGTCCAACAGATTTTGCAAACTTATGTGTTTCATCTTGCAATGACAGCCCATACGCAGTCTTTTTACCCAAATGGTACGGCAATTTCAACCCATCAACTGTAAACTGTCTGTCTAAATATTTTTTTACATTCCGCACAAATTCGGCTTTGTTTGGTGTTTTCAAATCTTTGACCGATCGATTTATTGGTGTACCTAATTCATAGGGAACATTTAATGGTGCAAACTGATCGCCTGTTGGATCAAAAGCATCACCTGTAAAATTATTACGCAAGAACACCACAGGCGCATAATCCCACGCACCTAATTTTATTGCGGACGGTTCCCAAACAATATTACCGCCATACAATTCATATATACAAATACTGGATAAAGCGCAAAAACCCTTAGGCCATGGTACAAAACCATTAAATTCTTGATTGCCCACAAATTTCTTTCTGAACAAAAATTGCGAATACAAGTCACGCAATGCATACGTTATATCATACAGTGTGTACTGTGCTTCAAACATAGGCATTGACACTGCATCCAACCGAGAGGCTAAATCCAGTAATTTTTTCGTAGCATGATTATAAGATTTTTCATAGTCTTTCATACACATATTACTTTAACACAAAAACTATAAACATTCAATTTATAATTCCGTCAAAGGCCAGCGTGGACGCGGCGCAATTGGTTCTGTTACGATATTTCCAACACGCCAGTTTTCCAGCCCAGCCCATGCAATCATTGCACCATTGTCTGTACACAGATTCATCGGTGGCGCAGCAAATGTCATATTGTATTTCTTGGACATTTGTTCCATTGCACGACGTATTGCAGAATTTTTAGCAACGCCACCTGCAACCACCAGCGTTTTCGGTTGTGCGTTCATAACGCGTTCGTCTTTCATGGCATTTGTAAGTCTGTTTACGATACAATCAACTACAGCTGCTTGAAAAGATGCACAAAAATCATTTATAAATTCGTCTGTTAAGGGTTGTTCTGCACGTTCCAAGAATGTACGTGCGGCTGTTTTTATGCCGCTAAACGAAAAATCGCACCCCGGTTTATCACACAACGGACGAGGGAAAGAGAATGCACGTGGATTACCTTGTTGTGCACGACTATCTACAATTGGGCCACCAGGATAACCCAACCCCAACATTTTGGAAACTTTGTCATACGCTTCGCCGGCACTATCGTCCAATGTTTGACCAATCAGTTCATACTGGCCAACACCACGTACCAACAGAATCTGACAATGGCCACCAGATGCCAACATCAACAAATACGGAAAATCGACGCCATTTTGTGCGACTGTACCATCTGCCAAGGTTGCACATAAACGCGGAACCAATGCGTGTCCTTCAAGGTGGTTGACGGCAACCAATGGTTTGTTTGTTGATTGTGCAATACCTGTTGCAGCCATCCAACCAACCAATACACCGCCAATTAAACCCGGTCCTGCGGTTGCGGCGATAACGTCGATGTCGGCAATTGTTTTGCCGGCAGCGTCCAAAGTTTGTTTTATAACTTCATCTATCGCTAATATATGTGCACGTGCCGCCAGTTCTGGTACAACACCCCCGTATTTTTGATGTTCTGGTATTTGCGAATAGATAATATGTGCCAAAATATTTCTGTCAGAATCTACAATTGCAGCAGATGTTTCGTCGCAAGACGATTCAATCCCTAAACATAGAGTGGGAAGGTCGCTGTGAATACAGCTGTCTAATTTACCCATATCTAAACGCATTAAATTTTCCGAACTCATTTTATTTCCAGTATTGCTATTCCTATATTTGTTTTATTCCGTTGACGTTGCGAGATGTAATCTTGAAAATCAACATCTACAACCATACCTTGTTTGCTGGACGCATGTCGTAAAGTACCACTTGGCAACAAGAATCCCATATGAACAACGGCTATGTCAGTACCGATTTTATCACGAATTTTTGGATTGTCAGCAACAAACAGCACAACATAAGTTTTATTTAGTTCTAAATCACTAATATTTTTATATGGTATATATTCCAGTCTTGCTGTTTCCGGCTTAAAGTCAGTCTCAACATTATGAACAGTCTTAAACCAAGATTTTTTATCGATTGTAACTGAATGTATTTCTGTTTTGCCGAATTTACGACTGATGTTTTCAATAATATCGGAATTGTTTTTTAACCAATCAACTTCAATAAAATGATTACGATTTATAAAATTAACTTGGCCATTTTTGTATCTGATTTCATTTAGTCTTTTAATGTTTCCATCCGCCAGGACGGTTTCAACAAATGTTGTACAATCGAATGCATCAAATCGAATGACGGGGTCTGAATCTAGGCCAAAGCCTTCGCCCAATGGAGAATTTAAATATTTCACACCGATAAAATCATTTCCAGGTGTTTTTACACAACCTGCTAGCAAGAGTAATAATGCAATAAGATTACGCATTTACAAGTTTTCTTTTAATATAATTCCAGTTTGACAAAGTGATGCCGCATCACGCACAGCCATTTCGCCAGATTCTGGCAAGGATGCTATTTTATCGACACATGCGACCAATAAATCAATGTGTTTGTCCGCACCGGTCATTATTTGTGCAGCTGCCATACGTCTGTCCAATGATGCCGCACGCCAGTCTTTCAAAGAACCTGTTTCCAGTACGCTGCTACGTTTGGCGAAAAAGAAAGTCACCAACACAAGAATTAAAACACCAATACCGATAAATAACTTTAGATATTTCTTTATAAAATTCATTTTTTCTCTCCCATTTTATTCGCACCGAACCAACCATACGTCATAGTCTGCGTGTTGCAATGGTGTGTTGCCAGGCTCGTTACGATTTAACCAATTACTGAATATTAAATTATTATCTGTATCTTTGATTTCAACAAACGCCCAAAAGTTTTCTGCATCAAATGGATCAGATTGTTTGCATGAACGCAAAGAAATATTTAATTTTTCATAATTCAATGCACTGCCAACATTTACCGTATGTTCAGACACTTTGCCAGCATCTTTATTTAAAATACGAATAACTGCATTTGGTTTATCGACATACGCATTTGCCACAACGGGCAGGGCGACTAACAATAATGTAAGTAATATTTTTTTCATACATCTATGATACAATCATAGACAACCAATGTCAAACATATAGAGAATTAAAAAACCCACCGAAGTGGGCTTTTATTATTTTGCTGCTTTTTCTGCAGATGTTGCCGACAAATCTTCCACGATACGTGCTTTTTTGCCAGACAGACCACGCAAAAAGAACAACTTTGCACGGCGTACTTTACCAATACGAGTTTTTTCAATCTTTTCGATTGCTGGGCTGTACAACGGGAATTTACGTTCTACGCCTACACCGTATGATTCACGACGTACTGTAAAGGATGCATTATTGCCCATACCGCCATCGCGTGCGATAACAACGCCTTCAAAAACCTGAATACGGAACTTGTCACCATCTTTAATTTTAACGTGAACTTTTACTGTATCCCCAGCTTTGAAGTTTGGGATTTTTTTATCGCCCTGCAATTTTGCAACTTGGGCAGCTTCTATTTTTTTAATAATGCTCATTTTTCATTTTCCTTTATTAAATCCGGACGACGTTCTTTGGTTATCTCGTCCGATTGTTGTTTCCGCCACCGTTCGATATTGCCATGATGACCGGACAGCAGGACTTCTGGGACACTTTGTCCACGCCATACTGACGGACGGGTGTATAATGGCCATTCAAGCCCGCCGATTTCGAAACTTTCGTTTTGGGTGGTATCGTCACCACCGTGAACTACATTATCTAACAGACGAACACAACTGTCAACAAAAACTTGTGCAGCGATTTCGCCGCCAGACAGTATGTAATCGCCAATAGATAATTCCATTATGTCATACTGTTCAATAACGCGTTCATCTATTCCTTCGTATCTGCCGCACAACAGGGTGTATGTCGCATCTTGATCTGCAACAAATTCACGCACAAATTGTTGATTTAATGTCTTGCCGCGTGGTGAAAAGTATATGATTTTACCCTTGTTTTTAATAGAGTCTAATGCATCGCCCAGCACATCAGGACGCATAACCATCCCAGCACCACCGCCAAACTGTGTGTCGTCAACACTGCCATAGTTATTTATTGCAAAGTCACGAATGTTTACAATATCATACGACCAAATTTTTTTATCTAATGCGCGACCAACCACGCCACCTGACAAGGTGCCTGGAAACATTTCTGGAAAGATTGTCAGTATATTAAAATGCATTTTATCTTTGTTTTTCTGTGCAATTATAGCATATTTTTTGTGCTAAATCATAAAAAACTTGGGCGTTTTGTGCTATTTTATCTGTTCCGACCAGCAAATTACGCGTCTTTATCGTGTGTTCTTTGATTCCGTCAAACGGTTTTTGCATAACAACATCAGGGCATCTTTTTACTTGTTGTTGTAACAAGCAGTTCGGATTGCATTTGTCGCAATCTATAAAGACAACACCAACAGATTTTGTTATTTTTACAGATGGCATTTTATCTCTCTTTATTTTCTGCCACGCAAAAGCGACAAACTTCATATAAGACAGAACGTAATTCGCCCAGTGTTTGGTAAGATACTTTTACACCATCTAGTACTTGTAATACCTCCGCTCTGCGACATCTGATATCTTTATTTGATGTTTGTGGACAGGTATTTTTTGTGTGATTATCATCTGTAAACATTTTATAAAACCCTTATGATTTTATTTTGCATATCAACATCTGCACCGATAAAAGACACCATATTGCCATTATCCAGTTCAATAATATCGCCCGCACCATAGTTTTGGAAACAGTCAACAATGCCGATTTTTTCACCGTTGCGTACGACATCAAACCCAATTAAATCAGCCTGATAGAATTCGTTTTCTTTTAAACCGGGCAGGGTATCGCGTTCAATATACAGTTCTGTGCCACGTAATGTTTCGGCCTTGTTTCTGTCATCAACGCCTGTAATTTTGCCGATAATAACTGTTGAATTTGGTACAGTACGCACAAACTTAAAATCACCAATTGCAAACACATTGGAAAAAACACGCAATGTTTTAAAATCAGATGGATTTTGTGAAAAAGTCTGCACGCGAACTTCACCCCGAATTCCTTGGGGGGCAACAATTTTACCAACTAAGATACGTTTTAA
>JBKSMR010000066.1:0-17979 GCA_046881895.1 Alphaproteobacteria bacterium | reverse complement strand
ACGCGTGTCTGAATTCCTGCGGGCGGAACACTTTTCGCATCCTGCCCACCAAGAAATCTATAAACTGGCAGAACGTCAATTTGCAGCCGGTATCCCATTTGATATTATCACCGCCAAGAATTATCTGGACCAACAAGGTATCTTGGAATCAGTCGGTGGCGTTGATTATCTGACTAAACTGTCTGGTGCGGGTGCAACTGTTGTAAACGTTGACCAGTATGCAAAAATCGTTTATGAACACGCATTGCGTCGTGATTTAATCGCACTGGCCCAGGATATTTCAGACAAGGCTTTTATCGAAGATTTAGACACACCTGTTACGCGCCAAATAGAAATCGCAGAACAAAAACTGTTTGACATGGCAACCACAGGTTCGTCTGAACGCGAAGTTACATCTATTGAAAATGCATTACAAAACGCATTAAAAGAAGCAGAAATCGCATACAAGGCCGACGGAAAATTGTCAGGTTTGACAACTGGATTGGACACACTGGATAAATCCATCAGCGGTTTACACCAATCTGACCTTATTATTATCGCTGGACGTCCTGCGATGGGTAAAACAACATTGGCAATGAATATAGCTTTTAATGCGGCAAACGCAATTGCATATGGTCGTGCAAATCCATTGTACAAGGGTGCAGTTGTATTTTTCAGTCTTGAAATGTCGGCTTCCCAGTTGGCTGCACGTGTTCTGTCATCTCAGTCCAAGGTGCCTGCATCTGCCATGCGTGAAGGTAATTTGACCGACGAAGACTTTTTGAAGATGTCGCAATATTCATCTGCAATCAGTAAAATCCCATTATTCATAGATGATACACCTGGTATGTCTGTACCAATGATTCGCACACGTGCACGCAGATTAGCACGTCAACATGGCGGTATTGCACTGATTGTTATTGACTATCTTCAGCTGATGACATCACCTGGTGGCAAGAAAAGCGACAACCGCGTTCAAGAAATTTCTGAAATCACACGTGGTCTTAAAATGCTGGCCAAGGATTTAAATGTACCTGTTATCGCACTGTCACAGCTGTCACGCAGTGTTGAACAACGCGATGACAAACGTCCACAGCTGGCTGACTTGCGTGAATCAGGTTCTATTGAACAGGACGCTGACATTGTTATGTTCACATATCGTGAAGAATATTATCTGCAAAATCGTGACCCATCAGAACGTCTGTCAAACACAACCAATTCCACAATGGTTGAAAGCTGGCAAAAACGTTTGGAACGTGCACGTGGCAAGGCAGATATTATCATTGGCAAAAACCGCCACGGTCGCCCGGAAACTGTACGCACTGCCTTCTTTGGTGATTACAGTTTGTTCGATAATTTGGACGAATTTCAGGCACGTGGTGAAAACGAATTTGCCCAGCCCGCACAAACTGTAACAGCTTCTACATTTGCACCGGATCCAGATTCAATACCAACTGCAATTGACCCTGATGCAATACCAGATGATATTCCATTATAATTTTGTATTATTTTGCTTGCACAATTTCTAAAAATTGACTAATATTTTGTCAAGAAACATTTTTTAGGAGTTTTGCTATGGCACAAGAAGAAATCATCTTTCCGAATAATATACGCAATATTCGTTTGGCTGCGGGTATGAAAATGACAGAATTGGCACGTCAAACAGGATTATCATTGTCCGCTGTTTCCAAAATTGAAAAAGGTGTCCGTCGCCTGAATCAAAAGCAATTGCTGAATATTTGTCGTATATTGGGTTGCAAACTATCTGACATTTTCATCAAGGAGTCAGACGATGTTGCAAACCAATGGCAAAACGAAATCAAACGTCGTATGACGGATAACGAAGACAGTGGTCTGAAAGTATTCGGCAGTGGTCTGCGTAAAATCCGCCAACAAAAAGGCAAAACAATTGCACAGGCAGCAAAAGATGCCGGCATGACGTTGTCTGTTTATCATAAAATTGAAGTTGGACAACGCGAAATCTACAAAAACGAAATCGAACCTTTGGCAAAGTCTTTTGCATTAGGCGTCGAAGATATGTTCCAACAAATCGCAAATTTATATAAATCTGGCGAATTAAACAAACATATCAATAAAGTTAAAGAACGTGTAAAAGCTGTTCTGGTTCCAGGTAATCCAATCTCTGGCATTGACGTCCATGGCAGTGTTTATGGTGCAAAACTGTATGACAGTGCACGAAAAAAATTAGTTCCTGTTTTTGGGAAACCTGCTGGCAAGTCAATCGCATTTAAAAAGTCTGACGAAACAATGATTGTTGCACCAATGACACTGGAAGGTCGCAAGGGTGTTTATGCCGTTATTCCAAACACAAAAAGACTGGGTGGTTTTATACCTGAAAAGTCTTATGTGTTTGCAGACGCATTACAACCTGCACAGGTTGGTGATTTGGCAATTTGTATTGACGAAGACTTTAATGCAATGGATACAGATGCACAAACAACCGCTCATATCGTCAGCGTTCGCCAAGATTCCAAGGGAAAAATTTACGGTCATATTGCATCACCAGAAGAAAAAGTTACTGGTAAAACAATGCACAAAGTTATCATGATTGTAATGGAATAAGATACATTGCATCACAAGCGAGGGAGATAACATGAAAGCTAAAACACGTGCAACCGCACAAAAATTGTTGAACCTGTATCGTCAGGCACATGTCATTGTTGGTGGCTGGGCTGCTGTGAATCCTGTGTTCTTGGACGAAATAAATGACAATGTTGCATCCGAATTACAAGATTTACCAACAGGCAAAATACTGTTGCGACATATCGAAAACCTGAAAAAAGGCACAACACCTATCGATTCTATTGACCGCGAATTGTTACCATATGGCGGAATGATGGCAGGCGAGTCTGTCGCATCCCTTAATTTGAATGACGCACAACAGTCTGCACTGACAGACGCAATCAACGAATTTATCCCGACACAACAAGGTCTTGATGCATTCATATCCAAACCGATTGTACAACGCTTTGGCGAAGAATGGGTAAACGCAATCGGTGCAATCGTTCAAACAAAATCAGATTTACGCGAAAAATGGAAATCTGTTGTTCAAACCTATAATGCATACAGACTGTGGGACAGTGCAAACAATGTCATTTCAACCCCACTGACTGAACGCGTTCTGGCACAGGTTCAAGCAGAGATGCCAGAATATGAAACATACCTGCCTATGTTTGGCGATACAGGTACAGAACTGTTAAACAAGCTGCGTAATTTCATCAGCACAGCAAACTAGTCTGTGTGGTATATCGTGTCAAATGTATGCGGTGTACCGATATAAATCATTGTACCAGATGGCGATAAAATAAAATCTAGTTCACGTAATCGTTCACGCAAATTTTCACGCTTTTGTGCGGTATTAGATGTATTTGGAACTTCGACATCATCACAGATAATTAAATCTGCACGCATACCTGTAATATTTCCATATACCCCCTGGCAAATAACAGATGGTTCACGAATACCAATCGGTCTGTTGATAGTAATACGACCTGTGGCCCATTCTTTTTTATTTGCAGGAATCATATTTGTACAAAACGTATGATTTTCCAAGATATGACGAATATGCGACACCATTCTGGATGCTAACGTGTTTTCAGCAGACAAAATTAAAATCCGCGTTTCTGGTCGTAAGTATAATACGCACGCTGCAAACACCCCAAGAACTGTTGACTTGCCAGAATGCCGAAACGCCATCAGCAATCCACGATGCGGATTATTACACCAAATATCTACCAAGAAACGCATAATTTCTCGATGATGACGCGGTGTCTGGAAACCCAGAACTCTGTTCCATTCGTCCAGAAACTTATAAAACTCTGTTATCATCGCATTTATTTACCTAAAAACCGAAATTTCGTCTTTTGTTCATTCATAGTGTATGATATTTATACATATCATTTCTATTTAGGCTAACCGATTAAATCATCAAATCTGTCCAATAATTTCTTTAATAAGTTGGGTTTAGTAACCTTGGTATTTTTTAGTTTAGTTAAATTATTGCGACGTTTTTCATTATATGTTGCAGATGTTTCGTCTTTTAACCGTTTTAAAACCGCGCCTTCGGTAACGCCGTTATTAGACATTCCCGATGCACCATATTTTGCACGCTGAGTCGCCAAAACTTTTTTTATCAAATTTGTTTTTTCTGCGTCATCAGATGCCATTTGTGCCAATATTTCTTGACGTTGTGATTTTGCTTGTTTTTTTGCATCTTTATAATCCAAGATTTCTGTTACATCAGAAACAAGTTGTCCCATATTTTCATCCTTTGTTTTATTTTTTGTTATTTATACTGTGTACCATCCATATACAGTTACCGACAGAATAGTCGCACAGAATGGTTCAATACCCTGTACAGTCCACAATGGTTCGATTGTATTCTGCATAATCCCCAACTGATTCAAACAAACATCTCCGTTATATCCGCTAGAATCTTTGTCATACACATAATCAGGCAACGTTATACGATGCTGATTTATATAAATAGATTTTGTATTTATAATACGTGCAGAAATTTTACGAACCTTTATACGGGTAGCATTGTGTCCAGAAGAACGCATTGGCAACCCAGATGCACAGAACGTAAAATTATATTCACCGGCATCTATTAACGATTTATCATCAAAGTATTCCAAAAACACAGAATCACCGCGTTGTGTAACCGTATATGTTATCCCATCACAGACACCAACCGACTTAAAAATACCATCAGTTACATATGTTCCCCATGCTGAAATTCCAAGTGCTGCGTTTTGATTCAACACCGCCATCTTGCCATCATCACGTACGACAAACAGTTGACGTGTATCTTGGTTATACGCAACGTCAATCGGTGTTGTCATTAAATGCTTTGCAAATGCACACAAATCATTCGCATTATAATTCTCGCCTATTTCATCAAGACTTAGTTCACGAATATCACGACCATTGCCTGCGATAAAAACTGTTGAACCCTCTATCTTTTGTGGTGGTAAAACACGTGTCATATAAGACCCAACAAATGTATGTTGTTTTATATCTACATTGGTTGGTGTCAATGGTTTGCTGGCAATCGCCCATTCGCCAGAATTTGTCAGAATTTGCAAGTTATCGCTGCTGACCAATGTATTTATTTGTTGACGTTCTTGTGATAATAATGATACAAAAATCGCCTCGTCATCCAGTCCTGTACCTGCATCAAAGTTTCTGTGTCGTCCAACCTGAGACATCCACAGACCACTGGGCCAATCGCGTGAACCACCAAAAATCAAACGGTCCTGATGGAACGTTACACTGCGAGGCCAACCGCGACGTTCGCTGAATGCAGATTCATACCAATCAAGAACCCAACCATCTGGCATGCTGTATGTTGCATTGACGTATGCAACAACCTGTGTGGGACTTAAGTATTCTGTAATTTCCCACTGATTTTCTAATAACAACAATCGCGATCCTACGCATGACGGAATCCAAAAAGATTCATTTGTTGTAAATATAACATAATTACTGCCTTTGGTATGTGGGCTAAGCTGTATCCTGATATTTTCTGAGTCATCAAATTTCATAAATGGAATTTTCTGCTGAAATGTTTCTGTAATTTCAAAACTAAATCGCTCGATATCAAATACATTTTCCCGCTTTTTCAAAACATACGGCGGAAAATCAGGATGAACAAAAAACATTGTTCCAAATCGCTGGGCATATTGAATCATTGGCAATGCATCATATGGCCATGGCGTTTTTAAATCTTGAAATCTTTCTTTGCCATAAAAGATATACATATGCATATCTGTCATAGCAATTATATAATCTTCGCCATCCGCCACAGAGAATGGTATCAAGCGTGCATCCCCACGTAACTGTTCAATCTGCGTTAAACCGTGTCTGCGTGATAATGCACCGCTGGCCAATACATCCATATTTTCCAATTTTGATAATCCATTTATATTATCATGCGAGAAAAATTCTGGGGAAACTTCGCCATTTGAAAAAGAATTTTGTGTTTTAATAAAATCTGCCATTTTTACCCCCAATACTTTTAAAAACGCGAATTAACCAAAGAAAAGTCAGTTACAGAATCATTAACAGATGTTGTGCTGTCTATAAATTTAGCCGTTTGTAATTGAGATTCATACAAAGCAACCAACATACGAAATACTGTTTGATCACCCAACAATGGGATACAAAACTCCATTGCTAAACGCGTTGCAGCCAGTTCCACAAAATAACTTGGAAATTTTTCTGGTGCTGTTTTAGTTATTGCAATAATAGAAATCGTATCTGAATCAGAATAAATCCTGTCACCAACAACACGACCGTTTGTTTTGATAACACGTAATACATCTGATGGAATTAAAAAATTATCCGATGCGTTCTTTGCCAGCCGAATTTCTTGAGCGGCAAATCGCCATGGATGCAACGACAACAATGCATCAACAACCGGTTCAAATAATGTTCTGGACAACTTTGCAGCTGTACTATCATCCAGCAAAGACTGAATTGGACTTTCTCCCAGTTTTAACAAAGCCATAGAACATAAATCTATTTTAGTAAGCATAATTGTTCCTTTTTGTTAAATTATAAAAAATAACAGACCGGCAATGATGCCGATCTGCAAACAATAAAAAAACTATGCCAATGCAACTGTTGTTACATTCAAATCTGTAATATTGATTTTCTTTATCGCAGTATTATCAGATGCGTTAATAATGATAATATCACCAATGTTCATCAGTGTTTTTACATTATTAAAATAACCATTCGCTGTAATTGTTGCCAATGTTTCTGCTGCACTGTAATGCCACAATGTAAATCCATTTGCGTATGCAATAACTGACAAGTTTTTATTTTGAAATGCCATATTGTTTCCTTTTTTTATATTTTTGATTTTTATTGTGCGTTCACTTATGCAGAAGCTGCATCAGAACATTTAACACGAACAATTCCATCGCCATCGATTAAAACAGCTCCTTGGGACATACTGTTGCTGATAAAGTGTGCAGCACGTTCGCCATGCCAAGAAATATCTGTTTTAACTTCTTGACCACATGCATGACCAATGCTGGACGCGTGATAAATAAAACAATCACGTTGTGTATTAGATACAGGCAAAGCATTATACAGCACCCATGTAATGCCCAACCATTTGCGTGCTTCGAAACCATTTACCAATGGCGTATTACCAACGTAATCTGCAGAAACAAATTCTTCCATTGACAACAGTTCATTCCACTGATGTACACCAACAACAGCAAAGCGACGACCATCATCTGGCACATCGTTTGTGTTTAATACTTCAACTGCCGATAAAATCAAATCTTTGGTCAGACCTGTTGAATAATCACCAACGTTTGCAGTTGCTGTATTCATTGCATTTACAATCAGTTCATCTGTCTTGCGACCCAATGCGTATGCACCAGCAGACGCAACGACACGACGTTCATCTGTGTTGATTTTTAATTCATCCAATGCATCAACCCAATCACCTGCATAGTAATCTTGCAACAAGCATTCCACAGGTTCATGATTTAAATTCATAACAGGAACAATACCATGTCTTGATTTTGTGCTGGCGGTACCACGACCTACTTTTTGGAAAGTTGTTGACGCACCGACAACGCCTGATTTACTGCGAACTGTTGAACGCAGTTTTGTGCCCATTTGCTGATAAGCCAAATGAACATCTGCTTCGAACTGTTTTACAAAAACATTATCTATTGAGATAGACATACAAAAATCCTTTATTAAAAATTAAACAAACATGTAAAAAATACATGCATCAGATTTTGTGTTTTGGTTATGCAAAAAATGCGCCAGAAAACAAAAGAAATAAATCGGGTCTGCAAATAAATGCAGATTGTCCATAAAAAATATCAGTCAGACTGTGCACAAAAAATCTGACTGATACTTTTTGTAAAAAAACAGGTCTGCGAACACAGACCTGTAAAACACAAAAACCCTGTTACCCAGGGATTTTAATTATTTTTTCTTTGCACATGCTTTTTTTGCACATGGTTTTTTTGCACATGCTTTTTTAGCAACTGCTTTTTTAGCAACTGGTTTTTTAACAGCTACTTTTTTAGCAACTGGTTTTTTAACAGCTACTTTTTTTGCAGCTGGCTTTTTTGCAGCTGGTTTTGCAACTACTTTTTTTGCAGCTGGTTTCGCAGCTACTTTTTTTGCAGCTGGTTTTTTTGCAGCTGGTTTTGCAGCTGGTTTTGCAGCTGGTTTTTTTGCAACTGGTTTAGCTGCTGGTTTTGCAACTGTTTTTTTAGCTGCTGCTTTTTTCTTAAACAAGAACATTCTTCTCTCCTATTTTGTTTTGAAGATAGAACAAATTTGTTTTGTTCTTGTTTTGTATTTTATACGAAATAAAAAACATAGTAAAGCATAAAGTGATTTTTTTTCTTATGAATATAACTTTTTAAAACCATTTTCTATTTTTCTGATGTATTCAATATCATTATCACGCCAATATTTTGGATCGCGCATCATGCGACGCAAATCAGAATCTGTTAGATTTTGTGTTTCATTTTTATCTGTTTTTACATCTGGCTCCATCGATTGCATCATCTTGTACATACTTTGGATTCCCTGGGGTGTAGCACACAGTGCATCAAATGCATCACGTGGTAAAAATTTTTCACCAAACGAATTTATTGCACGTAAAGCATCATTCATTTTTTCTGTTCCACCGAAAAAATTTTTTAATTCATTTATTGCACTTGATTCATTTTGTACAGCAAATAAATCTGAAATAATTGGTGATAAAAATTCATTTGCAATGTTATAAATTTTTTCAACTTGCGTTTTAGTTAAACCAATTTGCAAAAATTGTTCGCGTAAATTTTCATCATCATACAAATCATTTGTGGGATATTCTGATGCATTTTCAGGAACACCAATTGCACGATTGAATTTTTTTCGTACTTCATCTGTTGCATTTTCACTTGGCACAGAAATCATCGTACCCATTTTCTTTTCTAGTTCTGTATATGATTTTATCAAGGATTCTGAATTTAATGTTCCATCTTCGTTTAAAAATTTTTCTGGTATGTTATCCATTACTTTTCCTTTTTTGTTTCGTTTGATTTACGCAAGAAATAAATTCCACCAAGTGTAAAAATTGTTTGCAATGTGGCAAAGACATCTGCATCACCAACCAGATATGCCGCCACAGCTGACAAAATACCCGCACCAGAAATTATGTATGTGCGATACCCAGACAGCCAACCACCTTTGATTATTCTTTTCATTTAAAAACCACTTATAGATAAAATAAGATTCCATCGATATCCGCGATATATCCACGTGCAATTGCCCAATCTGGAATAACATCTGCATGATGAAATCGTGTTGCACCACAGCAATTGTCTTGCAGTCCGCCACACAGCATACGTTGTGCCACACGCAGACACATTTGAAAACTGCGACTGGATGCAGGCACACAATCTGTTTTTACATTTGGAAATAATGTTTTGTCAGAAATAATATCTAAAAAATCACGCTGATATTTATCCGAGATATTTTTTATCATGGATGTCATAGCTTCAACAACTTGTAATGATGACGCACCTGTTTGTTCATGTACAGTTCTGGCAATACGATATGCTAATGTTGCAGACGTATCTGTATTTTTTATCAATGTCAATTGCATGTTTTCACCTTTGGTAAAAAAAATCCCCACGCAACGCGATGGGGAATAAAAAAACCACACAATCGTGTGGATAGAATCTGTGCTGTTTATGCGTTAAATACTATCATATTTTGCATTAAAAGTCAAGGGCATTTTTATAAAACCGCAGAATTACAAGGATTTTACATACTTATTTCATCGCCATACACCAACAAATATCGGGAACCACGACGCAAAACCAATGCACCATTTTCATTTATACCAACCAGTTCTGCAGTTTCGCCCTGATATTTTACAGGCTTGTTTATACAGGCCGCCAATTCTGTCCATCTGGCACGCACAGCACGAAAGTCTGAACGACGCCATTTATCAATATTTTTCATCAGACGATTTAATAACTCATTCATTGGAATTTCAGAATAGTTATCCAGTTTTGTCGTCTGATATTTATCAACTGTCGGATTAGAATTTACATTTATACCAATTCCAACAACAACGAATCGCCCTGTATATTCAATCAATATGCCGGCAATCTTTTTATTATCAACCAAGATATCATTTGGCCACTTGATTGTTGGATGCACGCCAAACGACGCGATTGTTTCAGAAACCGCCACTGCAATCGAATAAGCCAATCGTGCATCACGTTCTGGACATTCAAATATAAAACTGACATAAACATTACCGTGATGCGACACCCAAGTCCTGCGATAACGGCCACGCCCTGCAGATTGTGCCGCCGCCAGTATTACTGTTTTATCTGTGGCACGCCCAGCATTTATCAATTCGTGTGCATAGTCTTGGGTACTGGGAATTTTATCAAAAGATATCAGTTTATAGTTTGCCAATTGAATACACCCCATTGTTGTTTTGAATAAAATCACGGCCATACATACGGCGCAACTGATATATCGCAGTATCAACCGTATGTGTTGACGCATCAGGTGCATATCCCAACGCGTTTTTTAATTCCAATGCTGTCATACCGCCTGATTTATAAAGCCATACGACAATTCGTGCCTGTAATTGTGGCAAAGTTACACTTTTTCCGAAAATCTTGATTAAATCAGCACTTAAATCCGCAGCATTCAATATCAAAGACTTTAATTCCATAGGGCTGATTACATCAGTAATATTAAAATCATCAAAGTTTATATCTGTTGCGGTTGGTGCGTCCAAAACAGTCGCCCCAAAATCACCCAGTATTTGTCGCCATACAGTATCTGATGCATAAATACGAATACCTGATAACATACCTGTATGGTAAAATATATCAGATAAATTGTCCAACAAAAAAACCACAACTGACCGAATCCGTTGTGGTTTGTAGGGTGTAGGCCCGTTGCACATTATTCGCGTCCATTATCTGGGACAGAATCTATAAACTTGGTAAAGTCTTGGATTCTGGCACCTGTGGACGACAGAATTTTAGAAATACTGTTTGTTGACGGCCAACGCGGTTGTCCTTCTTTGGACCAACGTTTACTTTTGTTAAAGGTTGTTGGATCCAGACCACTGCACTTTGCCAACCCCGAACAAGACATTCCATGTTCTGTTGCAAACTTTTCTATGGCACGCCACACGTCATCATGTGTCATTTTTTCTCTCCCATGTTTATACATCAGAATGTTGATTTTTTTCTGATGCATAACGATTTTATTCCACATAGCAACATATTTACAACAAGTACCATTTCCTAGGAATCCGCCCGTTTCAGCAGGAAATAGACTAAAAAAATCATATACTAAAAAATTTTTTTGACAAAAACCCTTGACAAATCATTTTTTGTGTATTATATTTCGATTCGTCAAAGGGACAAAACCCGATGACCAGATGGAAACATCTGTGGGGACCAGAGGTTCAGACTCCCTCCTACATTCTCTCTCCTCTGGACTCTGGACCCCAAGATTTAGTTTAGAGTGTCCAATTTCTTTTTCTCCTTTCCTTCCTTTCGGGACACTCGGAAATACCGCCGGCGACGGCGGTGTTTTTTTATTTGCACAACCTACATAAAATTCATTGGGTTGACGTCGATTTTAACACGAATGTTTACAGGCTGCTTTACAGATGCCAGCCAATGCGACACAATCGGCTGCAGGTTCGCAGTACGGCCACCTGCAACCAAAAACCGCATACGATACCAATTCCTGATTTGATATATCTGGGCGGTTATCGGTCCCATTATCTTGGCACCTTTTAAATTTGGAACTGCATCGCGCAACGCATTGCAATATGATTGCAGGGTTGATTCACGTTGTCCTTCGATAATAACCGCAATCAACTGACCATACGGAGGCATATTCGCCATTTTGCGACCTGCCATATCTGTTTGCATAAATGCATCCCTGTCGCCTGCACAAATTGCGGTCAAAACAGGATGTTCGGGCTGATATGATTGTAATAAGACACGACCGGCATGTTCGCCACGGCCCGCACGACCAGAAACCTGAAACAACTGTTGAAATGTATGTTCTGCGGCACGAAAGTCTGTACCAAACAATCCCATATCACTGTCCACCACACCAACCAATGTCAAGTTCGGAAAATGATGACCCTTGGCCAGAATTTGTGTACCGATAATTATGTCTATTTCGCCCTGCTCTATTTTATTTACCAATCTTTCCAGCGACTGGCGTGATGTGATAATATCGCTGGATACCAGTGCAGTACGTGCATTTGGAAAACGAACATTGACTTCTTGTTCTATTTTTTCCAGCCCAACCCCACGCATAGATACATCGCCACCACAATCTGGGCACGTCTTTGGCATTGGTGCTGTGCGACCGCACATATGACACAGCATTTTTCCAATACGCTTGTGATATGTCATGCCAACGCTGCATTCTGGGCAAACAGATGTCCAACCGCATTTTTTACACTGGGTTATCGGTGCAAAGCCACGCCTGTTGATAAACAACATTGCCTGATGCCCATCCGATAATGTCTGGGCAATCGCGTCATTTAATGGCTGTGATAAAAAGCCTGTTTGTTCCACACCATCAACAATATACTGTTCTGGGCGATTTTCACGCAAGTCAATAGTTGTAACATCTGGCAACTGTGCCCCACCATATCGCGATGTCAGTTTTAACTGTGTATATTTGCCCAGATTTACATTTTCCAGCGTTTCCGCAGATGGTGTTGCACTGGCCAAGACAACTGGAATTCCTGCAATCTTGGCACGCAGTATCGCCATATCACGTGCATGATAGTTTCCCATATCTTCTTGCTTGTACGATGTGTCGTGTTCTTCGTCAATTACAATCAGGCCTAAATCTTGCCACGGCAAGAATAATGCGCTGCGTGTACCGACAACCATTTTAATTTTACCACTTAAAACCCCGTGCCAGATTTCACGACGACGTGCAGATGTTAAATTACTGTGCCAGACAACTGGATTTTCGCCAAACCTGTTTTTAAAACGCGACATAAACTGTGCCGTCAATGCAATTTCGGGCATCATCAGTAAAACAGAATGCCCCGCATTGTACGCACGCCATGCAGAATCAAAATAAACCTGCGTTTTTCCACTGCCTGTGATACCGTCTAATAAATGAACAGAAAAACCACCACTTTCCACAGATTTACCAATTGCATCTGCCGCAGACTGTTGCTGGGGGTTTAATGTAATATTTCCGCAATCATGATATACAAATACATACCCATCGCGTTGTCGTGGCTGTTCCCCAACAGGTATCAGGGTATTATTCTTTATCATCGAACGCACAACAGCCAAACTGACATGTGCAATATTTTGAATATCAGATACAGTCATCGCATCATTATCGTTCGAAGAATACGCATCGGCAACAGACTGTCTGTTCTGGGTCATACGTGCATCAGATTCAAAGTTATATGCGTATAAAGGCTCCATTTTTGGCGGACAAAACGCGTCTGGAATATTTACAATCAAACGCAAAACCATTCCCATCGGTATCAGCGTCCATTCAGACATACGCTGAATCCACTGTAAATCTGTGATGTTTAGTTTACTGTTATAAACCGCAGATATGTTTTTTATTTTACCCTGTGGCAGGTTGCTGTCCCCATTTCCCCAGATAACACCAATGCACGGTCTGTTCATAACATTTACACGAACAAAAGTTCCAATTTCTGCACTTTCCCCCAGCCGATAATCATAACCGGAATTTGGAATATTTGCTATCAAGACCTTTACAATCGTACCTGCGTTAAACATGGTTATTAAAGTACTTGTTTTTTTCCAAAAATTCAATACCATTTATTGCATAAATAAAATAAAGGTAAAATTATATGTGGCGTATCTTTTTTGACTTTTTGCACGTTATTTCTTTTCTGATTCCGGGCAAGAAAAATCGCGAATGGTTTCGTGTTGATAAATGCTTTGACTATTACAACAAATTACAGGCAATAAAGCATGCATGCCCAGATATGGACTGGAAACATATGCGTTTGGCCAAAGGTGGTGGCAGTCTGGCATTTATCGTTGGTAACACTGTATTCAAGGTACGCAAGTTCCACAAGAAAGACAATTCTGAGAAAAAGTTTACTTATGAAAAAATGATAACAGATGCTGTGGCACCTGTATTGGATGTTCAAGTTCCACATATTGAACTGGTACAGGCGGGCGAATATTTGTTCTATAAAACAACTTTTATTCCGGGTGTTGTGTTATTAAACCTGCCGATGAAACGCATTCTGGAACATAACGAAAAAATGGGTCGTCAAATCGGACGCGTTATGTACACCTTGTTTAATACAGATTTCCCACAACTGAAATCTATTGCAACAAAATGCAAAAATAAAAATGACTGGGGTCTGACACACGGCGACATGTGCAGCAATATTATCGTAGATCCAAAAACAATGGATGTTGTCGGTATTATCGACTGGGAATACGCACACTATGATTCACTGATGCGTGAATTCTTTGGGATATTTCACGTACGCCGCAAAATGCGTAAAACAGATATCGCCGCATACGCAATGCGCGAATATTGGGATTTAATGCATAAAAATTCAAAATAATCTATCATACATATTGACAAAGTATATTTTTGTATTATAATTACTACTGTAATACAACAAGGGATACACAATGTCACACCAAGGAAGAACAAGCGCATTCCAAGAATGCAATAGATTTGAGAAAAAAATTAACGAACACATGTTTCGCGAACATGGTTTTCGTTACTTGGCACACGACCAACAAAAAGGCGAATGGCGTCAAAAAATTCCATACACCCCTGAAATTGAGGCAGAAGTAATCAAATTCGCCGCAGAATATATCGATATGCATATATCAAGCGATCAACTGGCCAAGTTAAAATCATTTGTGACTAAATTGGTTGGCTTGATGGCAGATTATTTGTCAAAATACATTGCAAAAAATCCAGCATATAAATGTCGTGCCCAAGCAGAAAAAGCATTGACAGAAATACTGACCAAGAAAAGCAGAACTTTGACACCGGTGGTCTTGGATCAAGAAACACGAAGAAAGCGTAACAGAATTATCGTTGAACAGGCAAAATGCAAACACAATCAAATCGAAAGAACATTTCAAAGACTGACGCATTTTACCGCAAATTATTCAAAATAATTACATAACGAGAGATACAATATGTCTGAACAACAATTTAGCGACATGGATTCCGCATTTCATGACTTAACAAAACAAATGAATGATTATGTCGTAAAAACATATGGATATTACTATTTAAAACCAGGCGAAGACAAAGGACAGTGGCGTGGTATTGTGCCATACAAGCCAGAACTGGAAGAAGAACTGATAAAACAAACACAATTGTTTGTTCGTACAAATATTCCAGATTTATCTAATTCAAACAACCCATCTTTTGTAAAAGCACTGTTGTTAAATATTGCTGATTTTTTATCAAAATATACAGCACAAAATCCTGAACACCGCAGTCGTCATCAGGCAAAAAAAGCCCTGACAAAAAAACTGATTGCCGGAAATTTTGTATTACAGCATAAACAACCTGTAACACCAGAGATAAAAAAACAACGCAAAAGAATCAAAAAAGAAAATGCACAGAGCATACATGGGCAAATAAAAGATATGTTCCGCGAAATACAACGAGATTGTTCGCATCACTGGGGCAGATAAAAACTATAAAACTAAATCAACATCCGCATCGCTACCGGTGCGGTTTATTATTATATTTGGCTTAAACTGAGTACGAAACCATGTGCGTTGACGCTTGGCATACTGGTTTGTTTTGTTTGTCCAGTCAGTTATACATTCGTCTTGTGATTTTTCGCCACGCAAGTATGCACACAACTGCATCGCACCAATTGCACGTGTTTCATCCAAGTTATTATTTATGATATTTTGTGCCTCAATCAGTGCACCGCCTGATAACATTTGCGAAATTCTTGCGGCGATACGTTCACGTAAAATATTTGTATCAGGGCTGATTAAAACACGAAACGCATCCGGCACCACTGCACCAACACGTGGCTGTTTTTGAAATTCAGATAAATGACGACCTGTTTCAAAGAACACCTCTAATGCACGTGAAACACGCTGTGAATCCGTGGCACTAAAACCAGATGGTAACATGCGTCTGGCAGCCTCAATATCATTTGCAACCAATGTGCGTGCACGTTCACGTGCAGCGTCACTGATATCGGGCATTGGCGAAATACCATTGACCAATGCATTTATATAGTACCCTGTTCCGCCAACAAATATTGGTGTACGACCAGATTCAATCGCAGCATTATATTCCGCACGCGCCAAATTTAAATAATCTGCAACGCTGATTTGTTCTGATAATGGCAATATGGAAAACAGTCTGTACGTTACACCGTCGATATTGTCTGACAGTTCTCGTCCTGCAAACGGACTGGCCGAAATATTTTCAATTCCGCCGTATATTTGCACACTGTCGCAATTTATAATCACACCGCCAATTTCACATGCCAAACGATGGGCAAAATCAGATTTTCCCGACGCAGTTGGACCTGTGATAATGTATGCGCTGTGTTTCATTTGTCTTGATTATAACCTGCAATACTTGAATGTAAATAAAATATTGTAATTCTGCTTTTTATAATGCTATGATTAACATATGTTCAATATATAAACGAAAGGAAAAATAATATGAGAAAAATAAGAGTTGCAATCAACGGTTTCGGTCGTATTGGTCGCTTGGTATTGCGTGCTGCACTGGAATCAGGACGTGACGACATTGAATTCGTTGCTGTAAACGATTTGGCACCTGCTGAACAAAACGCATATTTATTAAAGTATGATTCTGTACATGGAAATCTGCCTATTGATGTAAAACTGGACGGCGAATATATCATCGCGGGCAATCAGAAAATCAAGTGCCTGTCTGAACGCAATCCTGAAAATCTGCCTTGGGGTGAATTAGATATTGATATCGTTATGGAATGCACAGGTATCTTTACAGCCGCAGACAAAGCGCGCGTTCATCTGGACGCAGGTGCAAAACGCGTTTTGGTTTCTGCCCCATCTGCAGGTGCAGATAAAACAATCGTATATGGCGTAAACCAAGACACATTGACATCCGCAGACTTGATTGTATCAAACGCATCATGTACAACAAACTGCTTGGCACCTGTGGTAAAGGTATTAAACGACACATTTGGCGTTGTATCAGGCTGGATGACAACCGTACACGCATATACTGGCGACCAACAGTTATTAGATAAAAACCACAAAGATTTTCGTCGTGCCAGGGCTGCAAATCTGTCAATGATTCCAACCAGCACAGGTGCTGCCAAGGCAATCGGACTGGTATTACCAGAAATGGCAGGCAAACTGGACGGCATGGCGATTCGTGTTCCAACACCAGACGTATCTGTGGTTGAATTGGTTGTGAACTTGGAAAAACCTGCGACTGTCGAAGGAATCAACAACGCAATGCGTGCAGCACAGTCAAATACATTTGGCTATAACGATTTGCCATTGGTATCGATTGACTTTACCCACGACGCACACAGTTCTGTTTTTGACGCTGGTCAGACCAAGGTCTTGGGCGAAAAGCTGGTGCACGTAACAGCATGGTATGACAACGAATGGGGTTTTTCAAACCGCATGTGCGATACAGCCGTTGCGATGGGCAAACTGATATAAAAAATCCCCCGTTTGGGGGATTTTTTATTTATGAAAAAAAGTACTTGCAATTATATTTCAGACAATATATTATATGCATTGCTTTAAGGGGTTGTAGCTCAGCTGGTTAGAGCGTCTGCCTGTCACGCAGAAGGTCGCGGGTTCGAGCCCCGTCAATCCCGCCAGCTATTCACACCGTCATCATGACGGTGTTTTTATTTTCAACAAAACAAAAAACGCACATCAAACGATGTGCGTAAAAAAGACGTTTTGTAACACC
>JBKSMR010000065.1:0-11682 GCA_046881895.1 Alphaproteobacteria bacterium | reverse complement strand
CAACACGTGATGGATATACATTCAAAAGCTGGACAGAAAACGGAACTGCAATCACACAGATTGTAAAAGGTACAACAGGCAATAAAACCTTGGTTGCACAGTGGAATGATTGTGGTGCTGGCAATTGGTGTGCAAATGGCGTAAAGACAGCATGTAGCACATATGGTGCAAACTATACAACTGATAGTGCGAACGCAACAAGAGCAGATGATTGTTATCAGCCATGTACGATTGCTTGTACACAGCCAGTATGTCCAGAAAACTCAGCAAACTGTGTAATTATACCATCCGAAATATCCGGCGAACAGTATTTCGGTGGTGAATGTAACGCAACAAATCGTACCTGTGAATTCACATTCGATTGTGCAAATGGATATACCAAGTCTGATGATGGTTTAAGCTGTATCGTGATTGAGTATGATATTACATACGAATTGAATGGCGGTGTGAACGATGAATCTAATCCAATTAAATATAATGTTGAAACAGATACGATTACATTATCTGCACCAAAACGCAGTGGTTATACGTTCCATGGTTGGTATGATAACGCTGAATTCGCTGGCGAACCTGTTACACAGATTGTACGTGCCAGCACCAGTCACAAATCATTCTATGCTAAATGGAATGAATGTGCGATTGGATACTATTGTGCGGATGGTGCTCAGAATAAATGTCCCGATGGATTCAGTTCAAACGCCGGTGCGGACAGCGCGGATGACTGTAACATAAAACTGCAAAAGTTACACATTGGAAACAATACGATGTATCTGACACCTAACAAGCCTGATACATTGCCAGTAATGGCGTTCGGTATTGGTGACAGCGTATACTATGGTGGCCTGTCAGATTCTGAACGGACACTGCACAATGATGCGACGATTAAATATAATATTATGCTTGATGGTAAACAAAAGTATTTGTATGACCTGACAGCAGATTAAAAAAAACACCGCCATTTGGCGGTGTTTTTAATGTTTTTATTTTTGTTTTGACAAATCCAACGTTTTAGCCTTGATAACATCTTGTGTTTTTTTCAATTGTTCACAGGCGTCAACCTTTTTATAATGTTTTTTCTGTTCTTTTATGATGCCTGCTGAAATAAACAAAAACATTGTTGCCATAAAACCAATCGCAAATCTGTTAGCTTTTTCTGATAGAGGATTGTAATCGTTTTGCATTTTATTTCCTTTATATTAAATTCTTAACTAGATATTATCACAGTTTTTTTGTTTGTCAAGAATTGTGTTGCCAACAAACATATCACCACATATATCAAGTAATTGTACCATACATATCGTCTTTGGTGGTGTTATATCGCCACCAATCTTTACAGCAATATCATGTGGGTCGCGTGCGATATTATTTTCTTCGACCAATACTTGAACTGTTTTTCCGATTTGTGACTGCATAAATTCTGTGCGATTGCCGTTCGCAGTATTATTTATGATTTTCACACGTTGTTTTGATATGCTGCGGTCAACTTGGTTTGGCATTTGTGCCGCAGGTGTATCAGGTCTTGGCGAAAAAGGAAACGCATGTATTTTAATCGGTTTTGTTTCGCGAACCAGTTCCAATGTTTCTGTAAATAATTCGTCTGTTTCACCCGGAAATCCACAGATTATATCCCAACTGAAAGTGATTTTGCTGTCTGCCAGTTTTACTAGTTTGCGAACCATATCCGCATTATGACGGCGTCCCATTCGCTTTAATATAGCATCTGATCCAGACTGCATTGAAAAGTGCATATGTGGCATCATGCGTGGTTCTGATTTTATCAGTTCAATGATATTCTTTACATCTGGTACCGCTGGATCAACAGACGACAGACGCAGACGTTGAATTTCTGGTACATCGTTTAACAGCTTTTTACATAAATCAGATAGTAATATAACCTTGTCGCCATCTTTTTTGACATAAGATGCAATATCAACCCCAGTCAGCACAATTTCATAGAATCCATTACGAACTGCATCACGAACATCTGACAAAATGTTGCTATATTCAAAAGATACACCCAATCCACGCAATGCACGTGTAATGCAGTAAGCACAATTATGATTACATCCATTTTGAATTTGAACAAACTGCTTGGACAGTTTTGTGTCTGTGTTTGGAATGCTTTTAATTTCTGCATCGGGCAGGGTGGTATTATCGTTTAAATAAGACCCGATTTTCATCTTGTCTTGGTTGTGAATAACAGTTGTGTTTGGAATGTTGCGAAACAGGTCAGGATTGCGTGTCGCGGCACAGCCTGTTACAAACAATTGCACATTTGGGTTTTCGCGTGCGATTTTACGTACAGCTTGACCTGATTGGCGTTCTGCCTCGGCTGTAACGGCACAGGTATTGACAAGAACGGCAGTTTTTATGTGTTCTGCCAGCATATTTTTGATTTTTTCAGATTCCAGTGCATTTAACCTGCAACCAAACGAAACGGATTTAATATTTTTATTATTTTCTTCTTGCATTTTTTACATCCATAAGGCATTATAACCTGACTAAAAAAGATTTCAACAAAGGATTTAAAATGGCACGCACAACAAATTCTGATACATTACCATACGTAGAAAGCCGTTATGAACTGGGGATGTTGGCATCTCAACGTGTTCGCGATTTGAACGGTGGCGCCGAAGCGGTGGTTGATAAAAATGACGACAAATTGACTGTTGTTGCATTGCGTGAAATCGCAAGTGGCAAATTGGATGTTGATGCAGTACGTCACGAATTTGTACAATCTTACAAAGACGCGCCTGTTGCAGAATTGGGCGAAGAATCATTGGAAATTGGCAGCGAAGATCCATTATTGCGTGAAATTGACGCAGAATTAGAAGCGTCGTTGTCATCTGATGAAATTCCAATGGAATCTGCCGAAGAAGCTGTTGAAGAAGCAGAAGAAGCCGCAGACGAAGAATAAACAACGGATACGGAGACGTCGCATAGTTGGTCTAGTGCGCCACATTGGAAATGTGGTATACGGGCAACCGTATCAAGGGTTCGAATCCCTTCGTCTCCGCCACAAAAATCAAACGCCCGATATGGGCGTTTTATTTTTGTGTTGAATTCGGGGTTCGAACCCGATAAAGCCACGATAGTGGCGTGGGTTCGACAATGAGTAGGTTTGACAAGTATTACGCCGTCAAACCGTCAGGAATGCCCCACAGCCCCGCCATCTGCGGGGCGAGGGAATACTTCGTCTCCGCCAGGAATAAAGAACGCCCCGTACGGGGATTTTTTTGTGTTTTTAGATAAAGTTTGACAAAATAAACATGTGTGTTATGATAGTCGTGTGATTTATAAAAAAGGAAAAATATATGACAAAAAACATGTTAATAAACAAATTTAATCGTGATATAAATATTGCTTATCCTATTGGTATTGCGGCATGTGTCATTGGTTCTATATGTTTTTCTATGTCAGAAGTCAAAGAGATGAAAAAGACAGCAAAAACACCACGGGCCCATCAAAAAGCATATAAAAATTTATTTGCAGGAAATATAGTAGTGTCTATATTGGCTATTGTTATGTTGATGTCCATGATACAATCATATAAAAAATCGAATGAGTTTGCAACACAGACAGCACGTAAATACATTAGGGAAATTATGAAAGAGGACCCTGAAATGAGGGTTTTTGGAAAAATATTGTCTAATCAGCGTGCATTAAAATGTTTTGCAACAATAATTTCAAATAGTTTACGACCAAGCGAGCAACAGCGTATACTTGATATTATCAACAGTGTTGTGCCAACTATATTGAATGGCAACAATACAGCAGATAAAGCTGCTGTTGTGAATGCGTTAACGTGGGCTCATGCAGAAATTATTAAAGTAATTAAAGAACATGTGACACAGCACCCTGAATTTATGTCTGATGTTTATTCTGCCATAGCGTATGCAGATATTACGTACGTTGTGCCAGCACAACAACATAGCAGATAAGAAAAAAAATACCCCGCTCGGGGTATTTTTTAATGTTGTATACATTTTCAGGGCTTAGTGCCATAATGTCATACTTGTCAATATTTATCGTGTGTTTTGCGGTTGTGGTATCGTGTAATATATTTTAAACGCCTCGTAAACAGAATTTATGACTTTTTGTAGGTATTCTGGTTTTTGGGTTGCATAACGTTCAACAATTTTCATAATTTGTTCTTCTGCTTTTTTTATTCTTTTATCTGATTTGTCAGAACCATCAAAAGTAGAATTTATTAAAGTTAGAATTTGTTCTTGCGAGCCTTGATCCAGTTCGTTACAGACAACGGTCGCGATATGTTGAATACACTGTGGATTATCCAACAGCCATTTATAGCCTTGTATTTCTGGGTGTTTTTTCATCACGTCTTCCATATATTGTTTTGCTAATTGTGCTGTCTTGTTTCGTGCGTTTTTTGGAACGTTCCATATTCCAATAATCCCTAATGCAGCAGCGACGACCACCAAATATATGCAGATAAAAGTATCTGTTCTGTGTTGTTTATTTAAAGAATCATGTTGAAATATCACTTTTCTTGCTATGGAATCTTCTTTCATTAGCGTCATAGAAAAAGCAGATATGCCAAAACACACAAACGAAACCACATAATAAGGAAATAAATATTTAGATAAGATTTTATTTTTCATACGATACTCACTTTTTTTTTCACATAATATACCCAACAAATATGTTGTCAATATAAAAAATGCCGTGAATATGAGTCATTTGTTAAAACACTTGCATAAAAAAATTAAAATGTGCTAACATCAACAATGAATATAGTAGGGGAAAGAAGAAGTGCTGAGATTTTTACAGTGTTTTCAACGTGTTGTTGTAACGGCTGTCATGTTATGTGCTGTTGTGTCGGCACACGCAACAGATTGTACAAATGAAACAGGTACAATTTTACTGCCTGCAACGGAAACGATTACCCCGATTCCATTGGAAACATTGTTGAATAATGGTGTTATCAAGAGTTATACAGGCACAGGTGGCAACACTATTTATGATATGCAGGCGTATGTCGAAGGCGAAGAATGGTCTGTATATTTCCCATCATATAATAAAATTATTTCTGGTTATGCCGTCTGTGGTCCTGGCGGCAGGGCAACGAACGAGGCCACCGAAGGTTCAACTTCAACCAAACAGTTGATTGCTAAAAATTTAACCACAAACGAAGCGTTTGATGGCTGTTACTGTAAACTGGGCGAAATAGTTGGGCCAAAAGACGAAGGTTCAACAACAAATTATGCATCTGCAAAACGCTATAATAAAACTTATTCAGCACCAGCAGATAAAATACAAGAATGTCGTGCTAATTGTCCGTATTATTGTGCGAACTTGGTCGCTACCAAGACTTCTTTCCGTTCTGCATTGTATGGCAGCACATGTCCCGAGGGAACGCCCGGCGAAGAACCAAATACATGCGATAAATCTGCCACAGATTATTGTGATGTAACCAGTGATTGTGAATATGTATTGAAAAGTGCATACTCGGTTGGTTATACAATGGATTCAGGGGATGATTATTGTGTCGCCAATCCAAATGAATATTATATTTTGCTGACATTGGACGGCGAAGATGTTATGGACGAAGAAATAACGGTCTATTATGGCAGTGCAATATCTGGTTTGCCTGTGCCTACATTGGACGGTATGGGGTTTGTGGGATGGTTTGATGAAAATGGCAATGAATACACCAATGGCATGATATACAATGTTGCCGATGATATGATTTTATACGCAAAATGGGGATGTGAATTACCGATTGGCGACGCTATTACATATCGCCCAACGGGTTCTGTTGATGTTATGACGCTGGCACAGTTGCGTACTGATTACCCCAGTGATTTTTCGCTTGATGGTAATGGTCAGACAAAACTGGATACAGAAAATGCTATGGCATTGTACAACCAAGGTCAACGATTCTCGGTTCAGTATGAAAACGGTTGGATACATGGAACTGCGTTTTGTGGTCCTGCTGGTTCTGTGACAGGTAAACCCAGGGACCAATTGACCGTATATCAGGCGGGTAGGGGATGTTGGTGTCGTTATGGTACCGAAGATACCAAGTCTGCGACCGGCTTTCAATGGGTCGGCACCGAAGAATTAAAAGGTGATATCGACACTGTTTGTCGTGCAGAATGTCCGTCGGTTTGTGCGGAATATACTGCAACTAATTCCTCCTTTCGTTCAAACTTATTAAACGAAGGTGTTGATGGTGCAGAATGTCCAGAGATGGATAAAAATGCAGCTCAGTGCGACGCTAGGGATGGGTTCAGTGCGACATATAATACATCTACGGGCGAATGTGAATATACTGTGATTAAATATGCAATAACATTGGATGGCGGAGAAAATATAGTAGAAATTATATATGTAGATATTGAAACTCCTGTTGATTCTATTACGCCACCACGCAGACAGAACTTTAAATTTGGTGGTTATTACACAGGCGAATCTGCCACAGGCGTTATGATATATGATGAAAATGGTAATTTCGTTTTGGAAACACCAGAAGAAAAGAAAGAATATTTGTTAAAAAATCAAACTTTATACGCACATTGGATAGAAATTCCATGTACAGATAATGATGGTATGGTTGTTTGGAATGGAGTTGATGATATTGCGTCCACAGCAGATTTGTTGGCCAGTGGAGTGGTTTCTAAAAAAGATTCTGTCGATCAATATGAGTATGACGTTAATGATTTAGATGCATATACATCTGATCAACGTTGGGCTGTATATTTTGATGAATATGGTTTGGTTTCTGGTTCTGCGTTTTGCGGTCCACGTGGAAAGGCAACATATGGAAATGCTGTTAAGGATATTGTAACTGGTACATCTGGTGCGACTGTATCGCAAGCGTATAGTGGTTGTTGGTGTCGTTATGGTGAACCTGTGCCAAATGCAGTATGGGTTGCTGCTGCAGATTATAGGGATCAAGGGAATGATTGGGCAACCAGAACAGACGCATGTCGTAGGGACTGCCCTCGTGCGTGTTCAGACGCGATTGCAACAGACGCTGATTTTAGACGTTCGTTATATGAAGGCGATTCTTGCCCAGCAGGGTCATTTGATGAACCAATATTATGTGCACCTGGCTATTATATGGATAATGGGACGTGTACAACATGCCCAGACGGATACACTTCTGATCCAGGTTCAACTGCCCAGAATCAGTGCTATCAGTCTTGTGAAGCGGTTTGTACGATAAAAGAATGTCCGAATAATGCAATATGTGAAGAAGAATATATAAGAACACCGGGCAAACAGTATTATGGCAATACCGCATGCCAAGGTGGTACATGTGAAGTAAATATAACCATAACATGTAATAATGGTTATGATTTAGTTAATGATACATGTAATCCGACAAATTACATAATCTCCTATAATACGAATGGCGGTGAATCTGTTGCAAGTACAACATATACAATCGAAGATACATTTACATTGCCAATACCAATACGTGATGGTTATACATTTATAGGCTGGTTTGACAATGGTACCCAGATATCAGAAATAGTCGTTGGCACAACAGGCAATAAAACACTGGTTGCACAATGGGAGCTTAAGACTGTTAAATGTGTTGCTGGTTTTTATTTGCCAAATGGTGCGACTGTTTGTACAGAATGTATGGCTGGTTATTACTGTACAGGTGGAACGTTTGAAATAAAAAATGAAGTTCAGGGTATAGAGCTATGTCCAGATGGTACTGTATCAGAAAAAGGTGCCGCACAGTGTACGGTGTTTGTTCCCGAGTTTTCAATTACAACAACACCTATATCGGCTGGTACAGAATTTTATTTCACGCTGTCTGCCAAGGGGAAATACTATATAGATTGGGGGGATAAAACAGGTATACAACCAATCAACAAAACAAATGTTGAACCAGAAATAATCAGGCATACATATGAAAATTCTGCTGAATTCTATACAATTCATATGTTTGGTGATGCATCTGCGTATAATACAACTGATGAACCTGTGATTGACTTCAAAGGGAACGAGTATGTCTATGAATTGCAGGGCAGTTTGGGTGCAATATTTGGTGGAAATACTAAATTTATGTTTGAACACACGTTCCAAGATTGTGGCAATTTAGAAGTTGTATCTGAAACATTGTTTAATGGTGTGGCTGGACCAGCTGAATCGATGTTTAACAGTACATTCCAGGGTTGTGAAAAACTGGCGGAAATTCCGTCTGGTTTGTTTGATATCTTGGGCGATGAATCTTATGGTGCGGCACAGCATATGTTTATGGGTACATTTAATGGATGTTCTGCGTTGAAGTATATTCCATCTGACCTGTTTGCTAAGGTTACAGGTGGTGCATATGGTTTATTTAAAGAAACATTTAAAAATTGTGTGTCTTTGAAAAATATCGATGCAAAACTGTTTAATAACATAACAACACCAGATACATACATGTTTGAAAGTACTTTCCATGGTTGTTCTTCATTGACAGAAATACCAGAACAGTTGTTCCAAAATATATCAGGTGGTGCAGAATCTTTGTTTTATTCTACGTTCCGTAATTGTACGGGGTTGAAAGAAATTAAATCTGGATTGTTTAACAGTATAGATACAAATGCACCACGTGTATTTGACCGGACTTTTTATGGCTGTTCGTCGTTGACTGAAATCCCGGATGATTTGTTTAGTGGTATTACAAACACAGAAAATGCAAGCTTTATGTTTGTCGGAACATTTGAAAATTGTACAGCGTTGTCAAAATTGCCAACAAACTTATTTGCAAATATAACCGGTACCCCAGCAGACAGTATGTTCTACATAACATTCAGGGGATGCACAGGACTGTATGGTTATCTGACGCCAGAAATATTTGCAAAACTGGATATGAACGGTGTTAAAATTTCAGATGTGATGGATGAAATATTCAGTGGAACCAACCTGGATAAAAAGTGTCCATCTGGAACACGCAGGGTCAAGGCTAATTTTGGCTATACGCTATCTGGTCGTGCGGTATGTTTGCCATGTGACGCAGGACAGACATCTCTATCTGGTGCGGATACATGTTATGTTCCAAGAAAATTACGTATCAGCAATGGCGACAATGTTGATGAAACAATATCTTTAATGCCTGTTACACCTGTTGGTGCACTTACGGTGGCGTTTGATATATATAATGATGGTGTTTATTACGCGTGCCTATCTACGGACAGTAACAGAACAATAAACAACAATACAACAAATAAAATGCACGTCTTATATCAAGACACAGAATATTTGATGTATGATTGTACAGCACAATAAAAAAAACGCCTAAATGGCGTTTTTTTATTATATTTGTATTGTAAAATATGATACAATATACAACATGAAAAGATTAAATATATTTTTAATGGTTGCATTGTTGGCGGGTTGTCAAACTGCACCGAATGCTGACATCGACGAATGTGTTGGTGAATGCGAACAAACTATTAAATACTCTATGCCGAATGGTAATGACTTGATGATAGAAACGTCCAGTCATGCCATCCAGATAGAAGCTCTGCCTGATGTAAAATATGATTATTATGTGTGGGTGGGTGACAAAGAAACAACAGAAGATCCTGATATTATTGTACAGGATGGCAATGCAATGGTTTTGGTTGAAGAATAAATAAAAAACGCCGACTTGGCGTTTTTTTTTATGCGTTACTGCCCGCGACAAAACCGCTGGCCCATGCCCACTGTAAATTAAAACCGCCCAAGTCGCCCGCGATATCTATTGCTTCGCCTGCAAAGAACAGGCCTTTGCATAATTTTGACTCCATCGTTTTGGATGATATTTCGTCTGTTGAAATACCGCCTCGTACAACTTCTGCACTGGATAAACCATGTCGTTTTATATCTGTGCCAGATATATAAATATTTTGAACGTTATCAGCAATTTTACGCAGTTCATCATCTTTGATATCTGCGATGTTTTGCACGCTATTTTTTACAATGTATTTTGCGATACGCATCGGAATATATTCCGATAATACAGATGCAATTTTTTTACGTCCATCTGTCTGTTTCGTGTTTTTTAATATTTCATATATATTTAAATTTGGTTTTAGATTTATTGTAAAGCCGTCATTTAAATCATACATACTAGTCCGATATGCTAATGGGCCACCAAGTCCAAAATGTGTAAACAGCAAATCATCATTTATTTTATATTTGCCGATTTGTATTTGTGCGTTTACAGAAATTCCTGCAAAATCAGATACTGCTTTTGCAATCACCAGACCACACAGCCCGGGACAAACAGGTATAATTTTATGCCCGAATTTTTTTGCGATTTTATATCCTGTTTCAGAAACACCTAATGTTGGAAAGGATACGCCACCTGTTGCGATTATAACAGATTTAGCATAAACAATTGTTGTGTCAGATTGAATAAGAAATAAATCGTTATCGCGTGTAATATCCAATACTTTTTCATTCCACATGAAAGTTGCATCTTTCGCATCTTTCATTAACGCATCAACAACGACGTTTGCACCATCAGAACAAAAATATCTGCCTGATGTTTTTTCATACAATTTAATTTTATGTTTTTCTGCCCAATCCAAGATACTATACGGAGAAAAACGTGCCAGTGCACCCCGCACAAATTCAGGATTTTTTCCAAAATATCTGGTATAATTAGCATCTGTGTTTGTAATATTACAATTGCCGCCACCCGATACCGCTAGTTTACGGGCAGGCAGGTTGCCCATTTCTAGTACAACGACACTTTTTCCTCGTCTTAATGCGGTGCACGCAGCCATTAAACCAGATGCACCAGCACCAATAATTGCGATATCATATTGTTTTACCATGCAATCCAACCGTCGTTACATGTGTGTACACAGCGTTTGCTATTTTCATCCCATTCGCGACGGCCTGTTTCATCTTGTGCACTTTCACATATTGGGACACATTCATTATTTTCTAGTATGTATTTTTCGCCCTGATATAAACATGTAGCGATTTCACATTCGTGAGCGTATGTGCTAACCGCGATTTCATCATTTACATACATATTATCGCAAGGAACGCAACGTTCAGAGTTTATTTGATAACCTGGTTTACATGTTGTTGCAATACAATCGTCATATTTCTTTGTGGTATCATTCCACGTTTTTATACCTGTTCCATTTAGTACGTCACATGGCTGTTCGTCTGGTATGCATGCATTAGCCTCTATATGATATCCATATTCACATTCTTCAATAATGCATTTACCATATGTGCTTTTATCATAATCCCAATAATGATATGCCCGTATAGCAAAGTATGCTGTGCATTCTTTTGGTCCTGCTGTGCATTGTTTTAGATTGGATGAACCTGCTGGTGCAGATGAGCCTTCTGGACATTTGCGTTCTGTATTATCTCCAGGGCAGTAATAGCCGGCTGTACATTCATTCCACTGTGCCACCAAGGTTTTATTACCTGTTGTACCTTTTACAATCTGTTTGATTGCAGTTCCGTTTTCTGTCCAGCCGTTGAATGTATGGCCATCACGTGTTGTTGCTGGCAATGTAAACGCATCTTCAATCGTATATGTTCTACTTGCAACAGTGCTACCGCCATTTGCACACCAATTGCCAGCACCACAATCATTCCACTGTGCAACCAAGGTTTTATTGCCTGTTGTACCTTTTACAATCTGTGTGATTGCAGTTCCGTTTTCTGTCCAGCTTTTGAATGTATATCCATCACGTGTTG
>JBKSMR010000064.1:0-10286 GCA_046881895.1 Alphaproteobacteria bacterium | reverse complement strand
TATGATGGTGAAGAAATAGTAGTGATAGGTAACTTTTACAACAAGATCCGTTTTACAAAAGACGGAATCAGAAGATATTGCTGATAGATATTATTGTGTTGTTTTCAATTTTTTTATTAGCTTCCATATCCCTGTGTTTTTAATGATCGTTGCTGCATAGATAATATTTTTATAAAATTCTTGCCATTCAGATAAAAGGGCTATATAATCTTCAGTAGTTGCTTTGGAGTCCGATGAGTTTGGGCTCTGGGGCACCAGAAATTTCCCATCTAATTTGCGTTTGTTTGATTTGACTCAGGTCATGTATGTTTAATACACTCCCGTCGTCAAATCTGCACAATACGCATTATCTGGAATATTTCTGTCGCCCTATGGGTACCGAAATTTCATCATTTTTTTGTACATTACACTATTTTTAGTATCTTTTTATTGCAAATCAATTATTTCTGATTTAATATTACGACATTGCAGTATTTGTACATGTTGACGTGACTGACAACCACCGAGTGGCAAATATGCTTAAAAGTTATAAATCAGGGTGGCACCGCGCAGCCAAGAATTTAGACTTGCGCCCCTGAAATTTAATAACAATATGGGTGCCGAAAATCCTGAATATTTTTGCGCCCATTAAAATAAAAAAGGGACCAAAATGTTATCTTTGAAATCAAAGTTTAGAACGCATACTTGTGGTGAACTGAACGCATCAAATGTTGGTGAAACAGTTGTTTTGTCTGGTTGGGTTCATCGTAAACGTAATCATGGGGCGCTGTTGTTCGTTGACTTGCGCGATAATTATGGAATTACACAAGTTGTTTTTGATGGCGGTGATGAAAATCTGGAAAAAGTTCATCCAGAATCCGTTATAAAAATTACAGGTACTGTTGTTGCACGTGATGCAGCTGCTGTGAACGATAAAATACCAACTGGTGCAATTGAAATCCAAGCACAGTCTTTTGAAGTTTTAACAAGTGCAGCAGTATTGCCTTTCCAAGTATTTGGCGAAGACGAAGTTGGTGAAGAATTACGCTATAAATATCGTTTCTTGGATTTGCGTCGTGAAAAATTGCACAACACTATTTTGACTAGAAACAAGATGATGAAATGGCTGCGTGATAGAATGTGGGATTTGGGTTTTTCGGAATTCCAAACACCAATTTTAACAGCATCCAGCCCAGAAGGTGCACGTGACTTTATCGTGCCAAGCCGTTTGCATCATGGTAAATTCTATGCGTTGCCACAGGCACCACAGATGTTTAAACAATTGTTGCAGGTTTCTGGATTTGACAGATATTTCCAAATTGCACCTTGTTTCCGTGATGAAGACTTGCGTGCAGACAGATTGTTAGAATTCTATCAGTTAGATTTGGAAATGTCGTTTGTTGATTTGCGTGATATTCAAGCTGTTGGTGATGCTGTAATGCCTGATTTGGTTCGTGCATTCGCACCTGATGCAAATGTTTATCCAGAAATTCCACATATCACATTTGATGATGCGATGTTGAAATATGGTTCTGATAAACCTGATTTGCGTAATCCGATTCTTATCAGCGATGTGACAGAAATATTCCGCGGTTCTGATTTTGGTATCTTTGCAAACGCAATTGAAAATGGCGCGGTTGTTCGTGCAATACCAGCACCAAATTCTGCAGATAAGCCACGTTCCTGGTTTGATAAGTTGGGCGATTATGCGGTCAAAGAATTGGGACTTGGTGGATTGGGATATATTATATTCGCAGAAGAAGCCAAAGGACCTGTTGCAAAGAAATTAGATGCAGATAGAATCGCAAAACTGCATGAAATCGCAGGCAATAATGCGTCTTTGTTCTTTGTCTGTGATATGGTTGAACCTGCATCCAAGGCTGCGGGAAAATTGCGTAACAAGTTGGGGGATGATTTAGGCTTGGTAAATAAACGCGACTTTGCATTCTGTTGGGTTGAATCTTTCCCATTCTTTGAACCTGATGAAGAACGTGGCGGAGAACCCAAGTTTACACATAATCCTTTCTCGTTCCCGATGGCGACTTTGGAAGAATTGGAAACAAAAAATCCATTTGATATCAAGGCTGCTCAGTTCGATATGGTATTAAACGGATTGGAAATCTGCAGTGGTGGTTTGCGTAACTATAACCCAGACATTATGAAAAAATGTTTTGAAATCGCAGGTTATCCAATCGAAGCTGTTGAAAAGAATTTCAGTGGTTTATACACCGCATTCCAGTATGGTGCACCACCACACGGTGGATGTGCATTCGGTATTGACCGGTTGGTATCTGAAATCACAGGATTCGGTGACAGTGTTCGCGAAGTGGTTGCATTCCCTGCAAACCAACGTGGACAAGACTTGCTGATGGGCAGTCCGAACGAGGTTACTGAACAACAGTTGCGTGATGTTCATATTCAAGTTAGAAAGAAAAACTAAGTGAAAAAAGTCCCCCGTTTGGGGGATTTTTTTTACTGTGAATTCATACCTGTTGGATTTTGTTTTTATATAAATATAATTCGTGCCGATGAAAAAAATAACAGGAATTTATCATGTACGATTATATTCATAACTTGTCCAAGAATTTAAATTTGACCCAATATCAGGAAAATAAAATTTTATCTGATTATGAAAAGTATAATGTGTCACGTCTGGAAAAACGGGGTGGGGTGTTATATGCACCCTATGTCGTACATGGTTTTTTGGGGTGTGTATCGCGTATGTTGTTTGGTGAGCGTGCCGATTTAATTGGAAAAAATAAAACGCTTTTACGCGCGCAAAGAAATATTCGATTTTATGCAAATGGTTTTCATTGTGTGAAAATAGGACGATATACATACTATGCAGATGCGTCTGGTCGGGTTATATCACAACGTGATTTTGAACGTAAAATCACAAATTAAAATTTATCATGTGTTTTTATAAATGCGCGCATAAATTCTGGATCGAATTCACGCATTATTTCTGATAAAGAATACTGACGACCATTGTTTGGTAAAATACCCAGATTTATTGTTACTGGTGTTGGTGCAGTACCACGCAATGTTAAATCGAATTCCGCTGTCATTTTTCCGTTTGTAATTGCAAGACCGCCAATTGCATCTGTGTGCCGCATAGATAATTCAATTGGCTGGGTGGTTATAAAATTACCGTTGTCATATGTGCCAACCAGACGCATAGATTTTATCTTTGTTTCGCCGGTGCTTAGTGCGTTTGCCAATGCGTATTCTGCATTTGATATTTTTATGTTTTGTGCAGATGCATAGAAGTTATCAAATGACATACCAATCAAATAGCCAGATGTAAATGTTAGATCTATATCGCCACGCATATTGTAGTATATATCGTGTGCAATCTTGCCATTTGTGGTGAAATCTAGTTCGCCTGTTATCATTGTGTCGCGTATATTTAGTGGCATGTTTTGTGATAACAATGTGCCATTTATCATGAATTTGTTTAGTTGTGCGAACATTTTATATTTTGTTTTGTCTTTGTTTATTGTTGCCAATAAATTACCACGTGTTTTATCTGTGATTGAAAATGTTTGGGCGTTTGATTTTAGTGAATATACAAAGTTATTATACTTGTTGCCTTGGTATATCAAAGTATTGGCATATAATGATATATTTACGGGCAGTTCAAACAATGTTAGAATAGGATCGTTTGTTAAAAATTCTAGTTCTGTAAAGTTGTCTATAAAGTTCTTGTTTGAAAATGAATCAATAGATAATACATCTGTGTGCAGTGTTATTGTTTCGTCAGATGCAGAACCTGAAAATTTATTGTCTGCAATGCTTATTTCAAGATTTGAAATTTTTTCCTTTTTATAAAAGCCAGATACTGAATATTTCCCATCGTTTATAAAACGCAAATCTAGATTTGGTAACCAAGATTTAAAGCTGGTGCCTGCAATATAAAAATAATCGTCATGTGCAGAAAACTCCCATGTGTTGTTATGTGGTATAAAACTGAGTGTTCCATTTTGCCAGATAAAATCGCCAGTCGCATTCATTATAAAATCAGGGATAAATGGAATTTTTACTTTTAACCATTTCAAGGTTTTGTTTTTGGCAAAACTGTATGTAGCACTGATTTTTTTGTTTTTTATATTATATGTGCCAGCAATGTCAGAAAATGTAAAGTTTACAATACCAGTGTCGCCCAGTTTATATATCATATTCATAAATTCTTTATTAGATGGCATTGGATTGTTCGACTTTATATTTATGATAAATTCGTTTTTGCCGACATATATGTCGCCAAAATAATCGCCATATGAAAATTCAGAACATTCCCATGTATCTGGGTTGCCAGAAAATAAACACATTGTTTCAACGCCATCATACGGCATTGTTATCATAATTTTTTCTGCACCGTTTTTGGTAATTGTGCCACCAGAAATAACAATGTCATCTGCGATAACATTTGTTATTTGTAATTTATCAGTTGTCGCAATTACATCTATTTTTAAGTGCTTGAAAGTTTTGTTGCCAAACTGTAATGCACCATAAAAATCTATATCGAATTTTGTTTTATGGAATAACTTGGTTGGACGCATCAAGAATGAAAAATCAAAATCTATGTCAGGTGATACCAGTTGTACCGTTCTTGTGCCGTTCCCTGAAACAGTTATGTTGCCTGAAAATTTATCGGAATGCAGATTTGTAAATTCATATGTATCGTGTCCATCCCAATAAAAATCTGTGGACAACTTTACAGTCTGTTTTATTTGTGGTTCTTCAAAGCCAAACCATTCATTTATATCTTGTGTTTCCAAATCCATATGACCGCGTATACTGCCGTCAGAGTAGAAACGTCCTGTCAAATCAAGGTTGTTGTTTTTGTTTTTTATAGTGAAAAAATCACCGATAAATTCAACTTCGTATTTATGGTTTTGAGAACGTATTGTGCCATGAAATTGTCCGTTGGTAAAGTCCGCACGTATAATATGAAATTTACGTCCCATAAAGGTAATGTTGCTGTTGTATATTTCGATATTATGATTGAAAGCTGCTGGTACCAACTTATCAACGGTTATATTTGCATCATAAATTACAACTGCATCATTTAATTTGCTGTTGCCAAGGTTGAAAAAACTGCGAAATGGGATTGAAAATAATACAGTGCCGATTTTTGCGTTTGGTATTTCTACATCGTGTGCAGCGATTGTTGCACCGCCCAGCAGACTAAAATGCAAACTTCCACCCAGTTTTACAGGAACATTTGTTTGTGTCCTGATAGATTGTTCAATTGTTGGTCTGAAACTATTTAAAGTAATCATTGGTGGTATTAACACCATCAGCAATCCGATTGTGGCAATTGCTGAAATAATAGACCAAAATATTCTGCGTTTATGTCTAGGTTTTAATGCCATTCTCTCTTTCCTTGTAATTTAATTATAATGGATTACAATTACAATTGTGAATAAAAAAATGAAGCGAGCAGAATTTTATCTTGAAAGTGATTATGCACCAATGGGTGACCAGCCAACCGCAATTGCGGAACTTGTTGCTGGTGTGCAAGAAGGCCGGCAATCCCAAGTGTTATTGGGGGTAACTGGGTCTGGCAAGACGTTTACAATGGCGAATGTTATTGCAGAACTTGGGCGGCCTGCGTTGATTATGGCACCTAATAAAATTTTGGCTGCACAGTTATATACAGAAATGAAATCTTTCTTTCCACGAAATCATGTGGAATATTTTGTGTCTTATTATGACTATTATCAGCCTGAGGCATATATGCCAACAACTGATACTTATATAGATAAAGATGCGTCTATAAATGAACAATTGGACCGAATGCGTCACAGTGCAACACGTGCAATGTTGGAAGAACGCGATGTTATCGTTGTATCCAGTGTATCCTCTATTTATGGTATGGGGTCGCCGGAACAGTATGCGGGTATGCGTTTGGTATTAAATGTTGGTGATATTATAGGTGTATCCGATGTTATGCGTGCGTTGGTTGATATTCAGTACAAAAGAAACGATATGGCACCTGTGCGTGGGGAATTTCGTGTGCGTGGTGATACGCTGGATATATTTCCATCGCATGCTGTGGACAGGGGATGGAAGATTTCTTTTTGGGGTGATGAAATAGAAGAAATCTGGGAATTTGATACGCTGACTGGTGCAAAATTGCAAAAGTTAAACAGGGTTGCGATTTATCCGAATACCCACTATGCAACACCAATGCCAAGTGTATTGCAGGCAATCACACAAATCAGACAAGATTTGTCTGAAAGATTGGAATATTTTCATCAGAATATGAAATATGTCGAAGAACAAAGATTGAGAGAGCGAGTAAATTTTGATATCGAAATGATGGAAAGTACTGGTACTTGTCGTGGTATAGAAAATTATTCGCGTTATTTATCTGGGCGATTACCGGGTCAGCCACCGCCAACATTATTTGAATATCTGCCAAAAGATGCTGTCTTGTTTATAGATGAAAGTCATGTGACTGTTCCACAGATTGGTGCAATGAGTCGCGGCGATCGTGCCAGAAAAGAAACTTTATCACAATATGGTTTCAGATTGCCGGCCTGTGTTGATAACAGACCCCTGACGTTTGATGAGTGGGATAATTTGCGTCCGCAGACGATATTTGTTTCTGCAACACCGGCAGAATGGGAATTAAATCAGTCTGGTGGAATTGTGTCTGAACAGGTTATTCGTCCAACAGGACTGCTGGATCCAGTGTGCGAGGTCAGACCAACAACATATCAAGTTGATGATTTGCTGGATGAACTTAAAAAGATTAAGGGTCGTGCGTTGGTAACAACTCTTACCAAAAAAATGGCAGAACAGTTGACTGATTATCTAAATGAAAATGGTGTGCGTGCAAAATATCTGCACAGTGATATCGAAACGTTGGAAAGAATTGAATTGTTGCGTGATTTGCGTTTGGGAAAATTTGATGTGTTGGTTGGAATCAACTTGCTGCGTGAAGGGCTGGATGTGCCGGAATGTGAAATGGTCGCAATTATGGATGCGGATAAAGAAGGTTTTTTACGTTCTACGCGTTCTTTGATTCAGACAATTGGACGTGCAGCACGAAATGCAAATGGACGTGTTGTTTTGTACGCAGATAAAATTACTGATTCTATGCGGGCGGCACTGGATGAAACAGAACGTCGTCGTGAAAAACAGATGGCTTATAACACAGAACATGGTATCGTGCCAAAATCTGTGACCAAGGCGGTTTTTGCCGAAGTAGGAGATGTACAAGAAAAGACTGACAAAACACGAAAATTTGTGTATGATAAGTCAGGTGGTGTTATGGATGCAGAATCGCTGCGACGCGAGATAAAAAAGCTGACGCAGAAAATGCACAAGGCAGCAGAAGATTTAGAATTTGAATTGGCTGCTGAAATCCGTGATAAAATTCATGAAATGGAAGACGATTTGCTGTTGGTGGAGTAATAAAATGCAAGAAGTTATCTTAGAAAACGTTGAACAAATGCGTGCTTGGGCAGGTAATTTTGCAAAAAAATTACATGCACCGGTTGTTGTGGCACTGCATGGGGATTTGGGTATGGGCAAGTCTGAGATTGCACGTGCAATAATTAAAACTTTGCGTGGTGATGATACGGTGGTGCCAAGTCCAACATTTACAATTGTGCAAAATTATGATGGAATTTCTCATTTTGATTTATACAGACTGATGGATTCTTCTGAATTGACAGAGATTGGCCTGCAACACGCAATTCAAAACGATATTACACTTATTGAATGGCCAGAAATCGCATTAGATATGTTGCCAAAAGATACAATTCATGTTCATATATCTGAACTAAACGGTGGTCGCAAGATTGTGATTAAATAATATTTGTTTTACATTGCACGCAACAAATAGCCACGTCTGAACATGCATTTACGATATGAACCGACAGACTTTGATGTTGTGTTGCGTGGTACAGACATTAAACTGCGCTGGCCAACGTCGCGATATTCATTTGATTGAAACGTTACCCACAGACCATCCCAATCAGGCATGTTTGCACTTTGGTTTGGTGCCAACAATTTAAATATGCGTGAGCGTGGCTGGTGTGCAGGCTTGGTAATTCCAAGGCATGCTTTGTGATCGCGGACGAATTGTTCGGTGGTTACTGCCTCGTTCTCCCAATTTAAAATAGTGGCGTTGTCTATGCTGCCACGGTTGGCAGATGCACATGCGGTCAGTATCAACAAAATAGGTAAAATTTTTATTCTCATACACCTATTATAATTTAATTGCCTTTTGGTGGCAATAGTTTTTATAATGTAAAAAAGAGAGAAAGGAATTTTATTATGGCAATCAACATGCAACAGTTTGTAAAACTGGTAAATTATTATAATCAGACAGCAATGATTATGTCTGCGATTTGTGTGCAAAAAGGCGGCATTGCAATGGAAAATTATGTTGGGCGTTTCTATGCCGCCGATATCTTAGAGTATGTTTTAGAATATGGAAGACGTTTGATTGCACAGGAAAAAAATATCTCGCCAGAGGTTGTAAATGTTGTAAATCGTTTTGCAGCTATGTTTGAAAAGGTAAAAGATTTAACAACGCCAACAGAAAAACCTATTCATGAAATGACGTTGGAAGAGTTTGAAAAAGTTATGAATATTTGATATAAATGTTCTGATAAAGCAAAAAAGGAAAGGAAAAATGGTTTTCTTGAAAAAATATTTTGGTGGATTTTTAGCTGTTTTGGTGTTGTTTGGGTGTGCACAACAACAAAATGCACCGCTGTATGATACCGTAACAGTGGTGGATCAGTTGGTGATAGATGATAATTCTGTACCAATCTTTCCAAAAAAAGCAGCACTTACAACAGATACTGCACGCAGATTTTCAATAGAATTACCAAAAAGATGTGAAGTAGATTGGGATAATCAAAAAGTTGTGTCAATTGTACCACAGGAAAAAATCGAAATTGTTCGTTTGAATGTTGGTGATGAACTGCCAGAATTAAAAGTTGATGATTATGAATTCAAAGATTTAACCGTAAAACAGAGTTTGGATAAACTGTTGTTAGGTACGGATATTGTTGTGCTGGAAGATGAACCGCTGTATGAAAAAATCACAGGTACAATTGCAACGGGGCCGTTATCTGATGCGGTTGAGCTGATGACAAAAATGGGACGCGTTTATTATTCTTATGATGATAAAAATGGCGAATTAAAATTATCTCATCGTGGTAAGTGGTTAATTAAAATGCCAAAGAACGAGACTATTATTATGGCGTTGTTAGATGCGATGCATGGTGCAGATATGCGTAATTTGCTGGTTGATTGGCAGGATAAGACAGTCGTGTTCGAAGGAAATTATCAAACAGAACGCGAAGTTGCAAAAATTATAGCAGATATTACAGATAAAAAATATATGATTGCGTGGGATATCGATGTGTATCGTGTTTATCCGCGTACGGATAATCCAATTGTTTGGATGAATCTGTTGCCTGCATTTGGTGATAAAAATGTCAAAATGTCAATACCAGGTGTTGTTGGACGTGCATTAGTTGTTGGACCTGAAATAAATACAAAAACATTGCAAGAATTCTTGGCACAACAGGCAAATGTTGTCCTGATATCCCAGGGAACTTTTGCGATTCCAAATGGTTGGCAATCACGATTTGATATTGGTCAATGTGGTAAAGAAGAAAGACTGGAAACAGATTTGATTATTGGTGCAACTGGTAATTATGGTGACTTTGGTGGTCGTGATAAAATAGATGCAAAGATTGTTTTGCGTACGTCAAATGGTGAATTGTCTTCGTTTAATATTCCATCCAGTGTTGGCGATAACTATGTGATTGTTGGTATTCCAACTCATTCATTTGTTACAACACCTGAAACGCTGATTTCGCCATTTGCAGAATTGGTTGTATTTATGTCACCACGTTTGGTGTCTGTATATGATGGTGTAACCGGACATGACGATAATACAGAAGACTTGATTGGTGATGCATTGCGTGACTTTTTGAACGAATAAGGTAAAAAATATGTTTTCAAAACTGGAAAGAAAAGTTGCTTTTAGATATCTGGGTGCCAAAAAACGTGGTTTTGGTTCTGTGATTTCTTGGGTGTCGTTGATTGGTATTATGCTGGGTGTGGCAACGCTGATTGTTGTTATGTCAGTTATGGGCGGTTTTCATGATACATTGCTTGGGCGTATTGTGGGGATGAATGGTCATGTTGTCGTTTATCATCAAGATGGTGCAATTGCAGACTTTGATTTCTTGATTGAAAAAATGAAACAGAACAAGGTTATTACAGAAAATGTAACAGGTATTGTTCCAATTGCCGAAGGGCAGGTTATG
>JBKSMR010000063.1:0-3426 GCA_046881895.1 Alphaproteobacteria bacterium | reverse complement strand
GTATGCGGATCTGATTATGAAGGCTGTTTGGACCCAACCGGCAAATATATCGTAAACGGCAAGATTGTAGAAGGTTCCACACCAGGCAAGGCAAATGAATCAGCAAACGGCCTGTACAGTGTATGGGATTATGCAGAAGGCAAAAATGCATGGGATATTGGTTCGTTGACAGATTATATCAGTTCTTCATTATACAGCAAGACAAGTGAAATAAATACAAATGCGACGAATAACCTGGCCCAGTATTTACAGGCAAAAATCGGTTATCATGATGACAAGACAGGCAAAAATGTCGGTATGTGCATCAGTGTATTGAATCAGTGTCAAGATTATACATATGACAAGGATGGAAATTACAAGCTAAATAATCAGGTTGTATCGGAATACTTGCAACGTACCTTGGTTCAGATTAAGTCTGCCCAGGACGAAATGTTGGCGGATTATGCAGAAAACTGTTTGTCTGACGTTGCGTCATGCTTGCAACAAAATAATTCATCTTCGTATTATTATGGTTCTTACAGCAATTCATCATACGAAGACATATCTGACGTTGCAATCAACGCATGCAAGGCACAAATCAAAACTTGTATGAGTACGATGGGAACAGATATAAAAAGTACAGCTTCAGCTGCCGTAACAAATGAAATGAAAGAATGGTTGGAATCTGCATTCTCGGCAACAACATCACCTGTAACACCGGTAAAGTTTGAATTGAACGGATACGCAGATGGTTTGGCGGCTGATGTTCCGAATTTTGTTGTTGCTGGGTACACGTATGATTTGCCAACAAAAACAAAAATTATAACAGCCGATGGCAGCGGTTATACTGGCGAACCCGTTTGGTGCTGGAAGACAAGTTACGAAACTGCGCCAGGTAATGACAGTGCGACAATTGTTAAAGGTTTAGCGTGTAAGACTGTAAAAACCAGTGGTTCAATAACAAAAACAATGATTGATGACTTTATTAAAAACGGCGCAACATTATATTTGTATAGTGAAATGCCAACAGCATCGTCAGGGTCAGACAGCTAATCTGTTTATACCCGCACAAATGTGCGGGTTTTTCTTGTGTCTTTTTTCTATGTTATGCCCAGGTTTTCTGTTGACAATAGTAGTAAAAAAACACTAAGTGTGACAAAATATTTAAATTTGCATTTTTTTGTTCCACCCATAACTACCTAATTTTTCTTGCAAATTGTAAAAAACAGGGTATAATCAGTACGACTTTGCGGGTGGGCGCAGGGTCAGTCCGATTAACCCCACAAGACCCCCAGAGAGGTTTTTCCCGATGGCTGTGCCATCCGAAACCTTGGTGAAGGGTGGCAAACTTTGATGAATATTTTCTTATGAAAGATTTATCCAAAGATTTATTTAATCCATTATCTGGCGAAGATTTTGTCCAGATGTTTGACGCTAACTATGGTTCCCAAGAAACATTACAGGGCTATGCAACCAAGGGTACAGTTAAAGATATCCGTGGTGATTTTGCAATGGTTGATGTTGGCTTGAAATCCGAAGGTCGCGTTCCATTAAAAGAATTTGGCGCATCTGTGCCAAGCGTTGGTGATATCATTGACGTTTTTGTTGAACGCTATGAATCCCGCGAAGGTACAGCAATCTTGTCTTATGCCAAGGCACGTGCAGAAAAAGCATGGAAAGATTTGGAAAAGACAGTTGCCGAAGGTGTTGACCCAGAAGGTACAATTATCGATGTCGTACGTGGTGGTTTCACTGTTGATATCAATGGCGTATTCGCATTTATGCCATCATCTCAGGTTGATCATAAACCAATCCGCGATGCAAAATCTTTGATTGGCTTGAAAGACAAATTCCGCGTTTTGAAAATGGACGCTTTGCGTACAAACGCAATTGTTTCTCGTCGTGCAATTCAGTCTGATACAATCGCTGCTGCACAGAAAGAAGCAATGAAAAACATCGAATTGGGCGCTGTTCTGGAAGGTGTTGTTAAAAACATCACAGACTATGGCGTATTTATCGATTTGGGCGGTATTGACGGTTTGTTGCACGTAACAGACTTGTCTTGGAAACGCGTAAATCACCCACGTGAACTGGTTCATGTTGGCGAAAAGATTAAGGTCAAAGTTATCCAATTCGACCCTGAAACACACCGTATTTCATTGGGTGCAAAACAACTGGAAGAAGATCCATGGGAAACTGCATCACGTGCGTTCAACGTTGGCGATACAGTATCTGGCAAGGTTTCTTCATTGACAGATTATGGTGCATTCATTGATTTGGGTAACAATATCGAAGGTCTGGTTCACATGTCTGAACTGTCTTGGACAAACAAAAATATCCACCCAAGCAAAGTTTTGCAAAACGGTCAGGATATCAACGTTGTTGTTCTGGGTATTGACCAAGATAAACGTCGTATCTCGTTGGGTTACAAACAACTGCAACCAAATCCATGGAAACAGTTCGCAGAAACACACAATGTTGGCGATGTAATCACAGGCCCAATCAAAAACACAACTGAATTCGGTTTGTTCGTTGCCTTGACACCAGAATTGGACGGTATGGTTCATATTTCTGACTTGTCTTGGAACAAATTGGACGAAGAAGAATTGAAAAAATTCGTTCGCGGCCAAGAAGTAACTGCGAAAATCTTGGACATCAATCCAGAAAAAGAACGCGTTACATTGGGTATTAAACAATTGACCGAAAGCGCAGAAAACAACGCAGTATCTTTGAAGAAAGGCGCTGTTGTTTGCGGTACAGTTTCCGAAATCACACCTGATGAATTGGTTTTGACATTGGCTGGCGATGTACGTGGTATTATCCGCCGTACAGACTTGTCACGTGAAAAATCAGAACAGGATACAGGCAAATTTAACATTGGCGATTCAGTCGAAGCGTCTGTTGTATCTGTCGAAGATAACACAGTTAAATTGTCTGTCCGTGCATTGCAGGTGACATTGGAAAAACAAGCAGTTAAAGAATTCTCGAACGAAGCAGACAGTGGTTCTGTTTTGGGCGACATCTTGGGTGCTGCAATCGAAAACAGCAAAAAATAATTTGTGTGTTTTGGAATCAAATAACTGGGCAGAATTTGCCCAGTTTTATTTTTTATGGTATAATAAAGCTTATGAGGTAATATATTCTTGTCACGCCTATCGTAGGCAGGAGTGGAACTAAACAGTGTGAGCGATGCGAACCAAATTCCCCTCCTGCGGAGGGGTGGCGTGCGTCAGTACGACGGGGAGGGTTCTCTAAAAAATATTGTAAATTTTCAAGACCCTATTCCTGCCTACGCAGGAATGACAAGGAAGTAAAAAAGTGGTGGGGTTACAAAGAATAGTATGAGTACGAAACATAAACTGATTTTGATGATGGGTGGCCAGGGCGTTGGCAAGGGCGCATGTTCGCGTGCCTTGATGGCACATGGTAATTATACTTATATTGAAA
>JBKSMR010000062.1:0-2105 GCA_046881895.1 Alphaproteobacteria bacterium | reverse complement strand
AGCTACCTTTCTTTTGCCCTGCCCCAAGTTTTTTACTTGGGGCTGGCAAGTTAATTAGTTAACTTTACGTTCAACGACTTTTGTTTTGACTGGCAATTTTGCTGCAGCCAATGCAAATGCTTCGTATGCAACTTCTGGTTTAACACCATCTAATTCGAACATGATGCGACCTGGTTTTACACGGCAAATCCAGTATTCCACAGCACCTTTACCTTTACCCATACGAACTTCGGCTGGTTTCTTAGTAACAGGAACATCTGGGAAAATACGAATCCACAGTTTACCCATACGACGCATATGTCTTGTGATTGCACGACGTGCAGCCTCAATCTGACGTGCTGTAACACGTTCTGGTGACATTGCTTTCAGTCCAAAAGAACCGAATGCTAATTCGCTGCCACCTTTCGCAACACCGTGAATACGGCCTTTGTGTTGTTTGCGAAATTTTGTTTTCTTTGGCATTAACATAATACAAATCCTTAATTTCTAATAATTTTCATTATTATTTGTGCTTTCTTTCGCTGCTACCTGCATATTCTGCTGGTCTTGCCATTTCAGAAGCCAATTTTTCTTTATTTACAACATCGCCTGTGTAAATCCAAACTTTTACACCGATAACGCCATATGTTGTTTTGGCTTGAATTGACGCATAGTCAATATCTGCACGCAATGTATGCAATGGGATACGACCTTCGCGGATTTGTTCGCTACGTGCGATTTCAGCACCATTTAAACGACCCGAGCACATAACCTTGATACCCTGGGCGCCTGCTTTTTGAGCGTTCTGCACAGCTTTTTTCATTGCGCGTTTGAATGAAACACGACCTTCGATTTGCTGTGCGATGTTCTGCGCAACCAATTGCGCATTCAGGTCCGGACGGCGAACTTCGTAAATATTTACGACAACTTGGTCATTTTTAACCAATTTCTTGATATCATTACGCAATGTTTCGATATCAGCACCGTTCTTACCAATAATCATACCAGGTCTAGAGGTATGAATAGTCACAACCACCTTCTTTGCAAAGCGTTCAATAACAACCTTTGCCAAGCCGGCTTTCTTTAATTTCTTTTCAATAAATTTGCGAATTTTTACGTCTTCTGCCAACAGATTTGCATAGTCTTTTTTACCTGCAATCCAACGAGAATCAGTAACTTTGTTAATAAATTCGCGTAATGAAATAGGTGATACTTTCTGTCCCATTTTCTTTTTTCCTTAAGATTATGTGGGGGCGTTCTTGAAGTGTTTCCACTTTATTCAGGAATTTTCATTCCATACCGCCCACCACGCATTTGTTATTTTGTTGTTTCTTTTTTTGCTGCTTTCTTTTTAGATGGTGCAACGCCAGATTCCAAAACGATTGTCAAATTTGAGAATGGTTTCAAAATTGGACGAGCACGGCCTTGTGGACCTGCCATGATGCGTTTCATTGTCAACGCTTTGCCACACCAAATTTCTTTGACGAACAAAGTATCAACTGGCAAGTGTTTGTTGTGTTCTGCGTTTGCAACTGCAGACAACAATGTCTTTAAAACTTCACCAGAAACACGTTTCTTTGAGAATTTCAAGACATCAACAGCACGTTCAACTGGTAAACCACGAACCATGTCGCATACCAGATTCAACTTTTGATGGCTAACGCGGATCATTTTATTGAAAGCGCGAACCTGATTTTCTTTAATTCCATATCTTGCTGTCATAACTAATTACCCCATATTATTTTTTGCCTGCTGCGGCTTTTTTGTTTGCTGCGTGACCTTTGAAAGTACGTGTTGGGGCAAATTCACCAAGTTTATGACCAATCATATCTTCTACGATTGAAACAGGGATGAATTTATTACCATTGTGTACTTCGAATGTCAATCCAACCATTGGTGGCACGATTGTGCTGCCACGGGACCAGGTCTTGATTGGTTTATGGTCGTTTTTTTCATTTGCAACTGCTGTTTTTTTCAAAACAGAAGGATGAACATAAGGACCTTTCCATACTGAACGAGACATCATTTACTCCGTTTTTTTACTTATTATTTCTTTTTCGCCAAATGTCTGCTGCGAATAATCATCTTAGCAGTACGTTTATTGCTACGGGTACGATATCCCTTGG
>JBKSMR010000061.1:0-2952 GCA_046881895.1 Alphaproteobacteria bacterium | reverse complement strand
ACCTGCGAACAGACGGCATGTTGTCCCCATATTATCCAGATTTTATGCTGAAAATTGGTGATAAAATTTATGTCGTTGAAACCAAAGGAAACAATCAGGTGTCTAATCCTGATGTAAAAAGCAAATATCGTGGTGCTTTGGACTGGATTGAAAAAATCAATGAATTAAAACCAGAACACCGTATGAATTGTGAATGGGTTTATGTATTGTTATCAGACACCGATTTTTATGCATGGAAAGCAAAAGGTGCCAATACAGCAGAAATTTTAGAATTTCGCAGATTAACCGGGGCCCAAGTAGAACAAAAGTTGTTGTAGTTTACATAAAAATCACTTCTTTGCTTCCTGACCTTGTGTCGGGAAGTTTAATTTTACACCCTAGGGTGTAAAGTACCGATTATTTACTGTACAAATTCCACAGATATTCAAACTGGTCGGAAAATTCTTTGTTTGTCTGGTCGAATAACATACAATTTTCTGCGTTGTATTTAGAAGCGTTGACTGTCCAATTATACGAACCGGACACAATGCGCACATCATCAAAAATCGCAAACTTATTATGCTGTAATTTGTGTTTTTTATTGGTTAAGACTGGTATCCCTGCTTTTTTAAAGTCGTCAATCAGTGATTTCTTACCTTTTGCTTGTGCCCGGTCTGTTATTATTCGTATGCTTTTACCGTTTTTATGTGCTGCGATTATCGACGAACCAATTGACGGATGTGTGATTGAATAAACCGCAATGTCTATCTTAGTCGCATTGTTAATTTCCCGAATAATCAATTTTTCACAATCTGCCCCGGGTGTAAAGTATGTTTGTATCGATTGATTGTCTTTGATTGCTTCTTTGCCGGGTTTATACACACAACCACCAACTAAGGTGGCACCAACTGTTAGCCCAAATAAAAATATCAGCAGTCGTTTAACCATTTTTCCCAACAAAAAAAGACCACTAATACATAAGTGGCCGGGAGTTCAACAATCCAAACAACTGGACTCGCATTCTTACGATATGCGACATCCCGGCCCAATGAAATGACCGGGACACTTAATATGCTGCACCAACACAGTACAACAGTTGTTTTAGGGTGTTGAATCCCTTTATTTTATGTCCGAATACCAGTCTCGCCGATATTCACTTGGGATTATACACCAAAATCAGTAAAAATCAACATTTTTAAAACAAGCCCACAGACGACCCAGAATTGCTTCTGGCGGAAAAGGTTTATAGTTTATTACTTTTTCTGTTTTCGTTGTTCTGGGGTTGTCTGGGCTGTCGTTATGCGCATTTTATTGCGATTGCTGACTGGTTCTCTCACCATTTTTGAACAAACAGCCATAAACTATTCAAATCATACCGTAATCAATAACTATGCAAAACAAATAGTAAAAAACAGCAAAATTATACATTTTTTTGCGTACAAAGCAAAAAATTCACGACATAATTCAAATAGTTAACCGAAACAAAAAGGATAAAACATGAAAAAACAATATGAAAAATGGTTATTGGAAAACGGATATAGTGAAAAATCTGGTCGCTTATTACCTTCAACAATATATGCCTATCTTCGTGGGATTGAACACGCCTGCAAATATGTCAACCTGTCTATCGAACAGTTGGCTGAAAACATCAACACAATCGCACCTACCTTTCAGCCCGGACAAAAGAATGCAGTAAAAGGCCGGGGTTTAAGTCGTGCGGTCAGATGTTCGCTTGTCCAGTTCCAAAAATTTATCAATCAACAACAGGTGGCGGTATGTTAAGCAAAATCGCAGAATTAAACGACCAATTAAGACAGAATTTATTTACACCTGGTTCAAACCGGGTGTTTGTTTCTGCAGCGGTTAGTTCTCTGCCATATCTGGAACGGGCGCTGTTGTTGGATAAAGTTCAAAAATTTAATGATTTCAATCCAGATAACGACGTGTACCAAGAGCACGACTTTTCACGAATTGAACATAATGGAATAACTTATTTTTGGAAAATCGACTATTACAACAAGACAATGGACGCAGGTTCTGAAGACGCAAGTAATCCAGATATCACAACCCGGGTTTTAACAATTATGCGTTCAGACGAATATTAAACAAAAGGATTTATCATGGCAAATCGCACTTATTTCAAATTGGAAGTTAACGGAACAATGATGAAGGAAATATATTTCAATCACGACCAAGCAAAAGCAGCCTTGAAAAACATCTGTGAAAGCAATATTGCAACCGGTGGAAGAATTATTATGTTTTAACAAAGGACAACAAACATGAAAAAATATGTAATTACAGACCCATGTTATATTATTCCAAGTGCAGATTGGGATAAATGCTGTAAAATATTTGACTCAGCCGAATATAAAGCAGCAGAAGAAAGTCGGGATTATAAATTGCAACGCGAATTGTTTGATAATGAAATAACAAAAACATTACAACAGTTCAGCGGTGATATTAACGCAAAAGCAACTTCAACTGGATTTGGAGATTGGACAAACAGTATCTGGGGAAAACATGTATTAAAACATGATTTCTTTGCAGATTCCGGTATGGTATGCGTATGTGAATTAACCGATAATGTCAGGAAAGTTATTGATTCTGGATTCAATGGTATGGCTGTATTCGAAACAGACAAAGATATTGAAATTGAATTTGACTGGTCAGATTCAGATTGGACAGTAGTACGCATAATCGATAAAAACACCGGTCGTGAAATCATATCATCCCAAGAACCATATTCAGACGATGATGATTATGACGAATAAAATTAAACCCGCTGATTTATTTCAACGGGTTATTTTTTTACTATTTATTTTAAACGGTGAATGATAACTATACGATTTGAACAGTTTATGGCTGTTTGTTCACAAATGGTGAGAGAGCCAGTCAGCAATCGCAATAAAACGCGCATAACGATAGCCCAGATAACCCCAGAATCACGAAAACAGAAAAAGTAATAAACTATAA
>JBKSMR010000060.1:0-3426 GCA_046881895.1 Alphaproteobacteria bacterium | reverse complement strand
ATAAAAAAGCGCACCGTTTGGTGCGTTTTTTTACAAGACAGACATATAAGCCGGGTTCTGTTCTGCCATAAATAGTTTGCACTTTTTATGGTAGCGAGCATGATTAATCTGCATTTTGCATTACTGCAAATGTCAAGCCTTCTACCCGCCCCCAATGTGGGACACATATACGGGGGTCTATTTGAAGTTGCTGTACGTAGAGATTGCCCGTTTCACCCGAATTTAATCGTATCGTCACTGTTGCTCTAATCGTCAGGTCGCCCTGCCCGGTATATTAGCCGGTACGTTGTCCCATACAGCCCGGACTTTCCTCTGATATAAATACCAGCCATGCTCAGTCCATCTTGTATGGGGTATAGTAGCAATTTTTTATAATTTTTCAACGTTTTTTATTTCTTTTCGCCCATGTGACGTGCAGATTGTAATGCGTGACGTAATGCCTGCTCTGCAATTTGGCGTATTTTTGGTGCAAAGGTACGCATGTTCATTGTATCTGCAACGGTATATCCGAATATGTGGGCGATATATTCAATTTGTGCCGGGGAAATGATGTAAACATCGCTGGTAATGGATTCTGGTTTTAGTTTTTGAACTGGTTCATGCATGATTTTATACCCCTACATTAAAAAAATTATTTTTTTATACTTGTTTAATTACTTTAATGACATTATATCATAAAGTATCTTGACCGCAAGAGGCAAAATTGCTATATATCTGTTGATAAATATAAGGAAGAAAGATGGTAAAAAATATTATCGGTAAAATATTAGGGTCTGCCAATGACAGATTGATTAAATCATATGATAAAACAGTGTCTTTGATAAACGACTTGGAACCAAAGTATCATGCAATGAGTGATGATGAATTGCGTGAACAGACAAATGTTCTGCGTGCAAGGCTGGCTGCGGGTGACAAAGAAAAAGACATTTTGCCAGATGCGTTTGCATTGGTACGTGAAGCGTCAATTCGTACAATTGGTTTGCGTCATTTTAATGTTCAGATGATTGGTGGTATGGTCTTAACCAATAGTCAAATTGCAGAAATGAAAACCGGCGAAGGAAAAACACTGGTCGCAACATTGGCGATGTATCTAAAAGCATTGCATGGCAAGGGTGCACATTTGATTACTGTAAATGATTATTTGGCATCTCGTGACGCAGAATGGATGGGTGCGATATATAAATTCTTGGGGTTGTCAATTGGGATTATTCAGCATGATATGACGGACGATGAAAGACGTGCTGCGTATGCATGCGATATTACGTATGTAACAAATTCAGAACTGGGTTTTGATTATCTGCGTGATAATATGAAGTTTTCAAAAAAACAACAGGTTTTGCGTCCTTTCTTTTATGCAATCGTTGACGAAGTTGACAGTATTTTAATTGACGAAGCACGTACACCACTGATTATTTCTGGCCCTGCCGAAGATACCAGTGAACTGTATGCCAAAGTTGATGCTGTTGTTGTAAAACTGACAGAATCTGACTTTAAAAAAGATGAAAAGGACAGACATGTAACGCTGACGGAAAGTGGTGTTGATTCTGCAACTAAACTATTAAAAGATGCGGGATTGCTGGTTGGTGATAATTTGTATGCAGCTGAAAATGCGGCGTTGGTTATGCATATTCAACAATCTTTGTTGGCTCATCACTTGTTCCAGAAAAATGTAAACTATGTTGTGAGAAATGGTGAAATTCTGATTGTTGATGAATTTACAGGTCGTGTTATGACTGGTCGTCGCTTTGGCAAGGGCTTGCATCAGGCGATTGAGGCCAAAGAACACGTCGCTGTTCAGCCAGAAAATCAGACTGTGTCCAGTATTTCATATCAGAACTTGTTCCGTTTGTATCCAACATTGTCTGGTATGACGGGCACTGCGATGACCGAAGCTGCAGAATTTGAAGAAATTTATAAATTGCGTGTGGTTTCAATTCCAACAAATCGTCCTGTGGCACGTAATGACCATCATGATGAAATCTATCGTAACAAAGACGAAAAATACGCTGCGATTTTAAAACAAATTTCAAATTGTGTTGCCAGAAAACAGCCTGTTTTAGTTGGTACTGTTTCAATTGAAAAATCGGAAGAATTGGCAGCAATCGTTCGCAAAGAATTAAAAATAAATCCAGCTGTCTTGAATGCAAAGCATCACGAGTCTGAGGCAAAAATTGTTGCACAGGCAGGTGCCCCAGGTGCAGTTACAATTGCAACAAATATGGCGGGGCGTGGGACTGATATTAAATTGGGTGGTAATGCAGAAGAGCTGATTGCGGCATTGGATTGTAATACACCTGATTATGAAGATAAAAAGAAAGAAATTTATGCAACAATTGAGGATAATAAAAAGCAAGTTTTAGATGCAGGTGGATTGTATGTTATTGGTACAGAACGTCATGAATCGCGTCGTATCGATAATCAGTTGCGTGGTCGTTCTGGTCGTCAAGGTGACCCAGGGGATTCAAAGTTCTTTTTGTCTTTGGATGACGATTTGATGCGTATTTTTGGTGCGTCTCGTCTGCAGGGAATGTTGTCAACATTGGGATTAAAAACAGGTGAAGCAATTACTCATCCTTGGATTACCAAGGCGTTGGAAAAAGCACAGAAACGCGTCGAAGCTAGATATTTCGAAGCACGTAAAGAGCTGTTGAAATATGATGACGTTATGAATGAACAGCGTACAGTTATCTATAAACAGCGTGACGATTTAATGGTGTCTGAAGATTTGTCGCCTTTGGCACGTGAAATGATCGCTGATGTTGTAGAAATTATCTGTGAAAACAGTATTCCAGAAAAGGCAATGCCTGCAGATTGGAATTTGGATGCAATTCATAATGCGATGATGCGTGTGTTTGCGTTGGATATTACAGATATTCAAAAATGGAAAACTGATGAAGAAATCACAGAACGTAAAGCATACGAATCTTTGGTTGGCTTGGCCAATCGTAGATATGATAATCAGGCTGCAAAGTATGGTCCAGAAATGATGCAAATGGCATCGCGTCAAATGATGTTGGGTGCTTTGGATGCGGTATGGAAAAAGCATTTGCAACAGATGGATTATCTGCAAAGTGCAATTGGTTTGCGTGGATATGCTCAGAAAAACCCATTGTATGAATACAAGCGTGAAGCGTTGGAATTGTTTAAAAATACTATAAATAATTTCAAAATCATGTCTGTGTCTTATATTAGCCGCATGGAATTGACACGTGAAGATGTGGCTGCGACCGAGGCTGAACGTGCCAAACATGATGAAAAATTAAATCAAGCCACAGGTGGTGATGCACGTCGTAATGCACCTTGTCCATGTGGTTCTGGATTAAAGTTCAAGCATTGTTGTGGCAAATTAAACTAAAAAAACATTACCGACATCGTCGGTAATTTTTTTATCTTTTTTGGGAATTATTGGGTTGATTGCGGTGGGGG
>JBKSMR010000059.1:0-6957 GCA_046881895.1 Alphaproteobacteria bacterium | reverse complement strand
CTTGATAATACCTTTGCGTTTTGCTTCGGATTTTGTTTCTGCCAATTCTGCGCGCAGACGTGTGCGTTCATCGCCCATATCCAAGTTCGCGATAATAGAACGTACGCCTTCGGCACCGATACCAACGTGGAATGCATCTGCACCGAATTCTTCAACAGCAGATTGGTATTCGTCTTCGCTGATAACGTCATATTGTTTTAAATTTGTTAAACCTGGTTCAATAACGATATACGCATCGTATGAAATAACCTGTTCCAACTTTTTCTGTGGCAAGTTATTCAACAATGTCGCAATTTTACCTTCACGCAAGAACCAAGTATGTGCAACTGGCATCGCCAATTTAATGTGTCCCATACGTTCACGACGAACCGCAGAAGAACCAACTTCTACGCCGCAACGTTCACAGACAACACCGCGGAACTTAATTCTTTTATATTTTCCGCATGCACATTCGTAATCTTTTACAGGTCCAAAAATCTGTTGGCAGAACAGACCTTCGGCTTCTGGTTTCATGGAATGATAGTTAATGGTTTCTGGTTTTTTAACCTCGCCATGGGACCAAGACAGAATTTCTTCTGGGGAAGCAATTGTGATACGCAAAGCATCAAATTGTTCCTTGGTTTCTATTTGTCCAAATATCTTTTGCAACATATTGCTCATTATATTTCGCTCCTTTCAGTCGCTTAAGAGTTGTTAGTGGTTAGTCGTTAGTGTTTTTCCGAACCCGAATAAATCGGGTTCAGACTTCCCACTAATCAATTTTCTTTGGTGTCATCGCCAGACCCAGACCGCGCAATTCGCGAACCAGTACATTAAATGCTTCTGGCGTACCGGTTTTGATGTCGTTACTGCCGGAAACAATAGATTCATACATCTTGTTTCTGCCGACAATATCGTCAGATTTTACCGTTAACATTTCACGCAGCAAGTGTGCAGCACCGTGTGCTTCCAGTGCCCAAACTTCCATTTCACCCAAACGCTGGCCACCCATGTGGGCTTTACCAGACAATGGCTGTTGTGTAACCAATGAATAGTTACCAATTGAACGGGCGTGAATCTTTTCATCAACAAAGTGATGCAGTTTCAACATGTACATAACACCAACTGTTACAGGACGTGCAAACTTTTCACCTGTCATACCGTCATACAAGTCAAACTGACCCGTTTCTGGCAGACCGGCCAGTTTCAACATATCACGAATGTCTTCGGATGTCGCACCGTCAAATGTTGGGGTTGCCATTGGCACACCATCACGCAACAATGCAGCCTGTGCACGAACATCTGTGTCTGTCATCTTTTCCAGTTTTTCAGCAACATCTTTGCCGTAAACCTTGCCCATAATTGTACGCAAGTCATCTGTTACAGCACGCTTTGCCTTTACTTCGTCCAAAACAGCACCAATCTGTGCACCCAATGTGCGTGCCGCCATACCAAGGTGAGTTTCCAAAATCTGACCAATGTTCATACGTGATGGTACGCCCAATGGATTCAGAACGATGTCAACAGGTGTACCGTCTGCCAAGTGTGGCATATCTTCTACTGGTACAACCTTGGATACAATACCCTTGTTTCCGTGACGACCTGCCATTTTGTCACCAGGCTGCAATTTCATTTTGTGTGCGATGTATACTTTTACTTCTTTCAATACACCTGCATTCAAAGAATTGCTTTCTGTTGCCTTGGCAACTTCGGCATCTGCTTTTTCGTTCAACAGTTTCAATTTCAAAACATGTTGTTCACGCAGTTCGTCAATCTTGGCCTGTGCTTCTTTGTTTTTGACAACCAATTTTTTAACATCAGTTGATTTAATACCTTCGAAAACTTCGCCTGTCAGCTTTTTACCAATAAATGGTTTTACGCTGCCTGTGCCAGATTCGATAACCATATTTTCTGCAATTTGGAATACCTGATCTGCAAAGCCTTTTTCAATAATGGCGATTTCTTCTTCGCGGTCCTTGTTAATTTTTTCAATCTTTTGCAGTTCAATCATCTGTGTACGTTCGTCTTTTTTAACACCATGACGTGTCAAGACGTTTACACCGATAACTGTACCTTCTTCATTTGGTCCAACACGCAAAGATGTATCTTTTACATTCAATGCCTTTTCGCCAAAGATATTTCGCAACAATGCTTCTTCTGGTGTCAACAATGTTTCTGATTTTGGTGTTACACGACCAACCAAGATATCGCCTTGCTTTACGCGTGCACCAACATAGATAATACCAGATTCGTCCAAGTTCTTTAACGCTTCTTCACCAACGTTTGGAATGTCGCGAGTCAAAGATTCTGGCCCTAATTGAGTATCACGAACCTTGAATTCTTTTTCAACAATCTTGATAGATGTGAATACGTCATCGCGTGAAATCTTTTCAGATATAACGATAGAGTCTTCATAGTTATATCCACGCCATGGCATAAACGCAACCAAGACATTGCGACCCAACGCCAAATCACCATAATTCATAGAAGAACCGTCTGCGATAATGTCGCCCGCAGAAATACGATCGCCAACCTTGACCAATGGTTTTTGGTGTATCAGTGTTTCACTGTTGGAACGTTCGAATTTTTCCAGATTATAAATATCAACACCTGTTACAACGTTGCGGCTGTTCATACATTTAACAACGATACGGTTTGCATCCACAGATTCAACAACACCACTGTGTTTTGCAACCTTACCTGTACGGGAATCACGTGCAACTTCGCGTTCAATACCTGTTCCGACCAATGGTGCCTGAACACGCAATAATGGAACGCCCTGACGTTGCATGTTTGAACCCATCAACGCACGGTTCGCGTCATCATTTTCAACGAATGGAATCAAACCTGTTGCAACAGATACCACCTGACGTGGTTCAACGTCGATTAAGTCAACATCTTCTTTTGCAACCATTGTAAATTCGCCATCAACACGTGCAGTAACTGTTTCATCAGCCAAAACGCCATCTTTTGTTGTTGGTGTATTACCCTGGGCAATCTTGTGACCTAATTCTTCATCAGCTGTCAGATATACCATCTTATCTGTAACACGACCGTTTTCAACAACATAGTATGGTGTTTCAATAAAGCCATATGGATTTACACGTGCATATGTTGCCAAGTGGTTAATAAGACCGATGTTCGCACCTTCTGGTGTGTGAATTGGGCATAAACGGCCATAATGTGTCGGATGAACGTCACGAACGTCAATCCCAGCACGTTCACGATTCAAGCCACCAGGACCCAACGCAGAAATCAAACGCTTGTGTTCCAATTCTGACAATGGATTATACGCGTCCATAAATTGAGACAACTGTGATGTACCCAAGAATTCAGATACCAATGACATCAGTGGTTTTACATTGATAACATCTTGTGGTTGCATATTTGCAATGTTTGGTGATGACAAACTTTCGCGTACCAAACGTTCAATACGAACCATACCCGTACGGAAATTCTGTTCCAACAATTCGCCAACTGTGCGAACACGACGATTTGACAAGTTATCAATATCATCAACTGTGTCTTTGCGGTCAATAATATTTGTTAATGTCTTTAATACCGCCAAGAAGTCTGACTTTGTCAGCAAGCGTTCGTCTTCTGGTTTTTTGCCAGAATCTATTTTCAAACGTTTATTCATCTTGAAACGACCAACTGCAGACAAATCATAGTATGCAGGTTCAAAACCTTGACGCATAAACAAGTTGATTGCAGCTTCCAGTGTTGGACGTTCGCCTGGGCGGATGATGTTATAGATTTCAATCAATGCTTCTTCGCGGTTTGTTGTTTTATCAGCCAACAATGTATTACGCATATGTGCAGTGATTGTATTGTTATCAATAGAAATCAAGCTGATTTCTTTGATGTTCATCTTATCCAAATCGTTCAATACTTCTTCGGTGATTTCTGTACCCGCAGGCATTACAACTTCATCACCCGACATAATTGGGTCAAACAGATATTCACCAATCAAAGATTCTGGTAAAACGCCAAATTTCTTAGATGTTTCTAACAGCTTTTTCATACGTTTAGCATTCAAACGATCACCTTTGGACACCAAAACCTTTTTGTCTTTTGGATTTATCAAATCATAGTTCAAACGATATTTATCCAAGCCTTCGAAACTTGATGTTTCGCCTGTCCACAATTTGCCATCAAACGACAATGGAATGCGTTTATAGAATACAGACAGAATTTCTGTATCTGACATACCACGGATAGATGTTTTACGTGGTTCTGCCAACCATTTCTTTTCATCTTCGGCCGCTGGCAAGCAACGCAACAATACAGTGGCAGGAACCTTGCGACGACGGTCGATACGAACATAGATAACGCCCTTAGACTCTTCAAAGTCAATCCAAGAACCATGTTCTGGAATAATACGTGCTGTATATGTAATTGGGTTCCCAGCAACTTTTGCTTCTTTGGTTGTTGCAAACACAACGCCCTGGGCACGATGCATCTGAGATACGATAACACGTTCAACGCCAGATGCGATAAAGCTGCCACGTTCTGTCATCAGTGGCACTTCGCCCATAAATATTTCTTGTTCCTTAATATCGCGAAGAGTCTTTTTTCCATCTTCTGCGATGTCCCATAAAATCAATCTCAGCTTCAATTTCAGCTTGCTGGAGTATGTCATGTTACGCAACATGCATTCTTTTACATTATAGACAGGTTTGTCCAATGTATATTCCACAAATTCCAAGTCGGCAATGCCGGCATAGTCTTTGATTGGGAACATAGAAGAGAATACATTTTGCAATCCCATATTTTTGCGGGATTGTGGTTCAACATCTGCCTGCAAGAAATCTTTGTAGGAATTATATTGAATTTCAACTAAATCAGGAAGCGGAGTTTGCAAAAAACTTTTACCAAAAGATTTTCTAAATTTCTGGATAACTGCCATCTGTTTTAATCCTTTTTTTTGTGCGTTTTGTGCAAACGGTTGTGACATATATGTCACGACTTTTTGTGTTTGTGCCTTTTTACGCCTTTGTGCCCGCATGGGAAATTATCCCACGCGGGCGGCGTTTTGTTGTATTTTCATACAACGAATATTTTCAGAACCGATTGGTTCTGGGGGTGTGTTGAATTATTTCAATTCAACTTTTGCACCTGCTGCTTCCAATGTAGCTTTCATTTTTTCAGCTTCATCTTTTGCAACAGCTTCTTTTACTGCTTTTGGTGCAGATTCAACCAAAGCTTTTGCTTCACCCAAGCCCAAGCCTGTGATGTCTTTTACAGCTTTGATAACAGCCAATTTGTTTGCACCAGCTTCTGCCAATACAACGTCAAATTCTGTTTTTTCTTCTGCAGCAGCAGCAACAGGACCAGCAGCAACTGCAACAGCAGCAGCGGCACTTACGCCCCATGTTTCTTCTAATGCTTTGGACAGTTCAACTGCTTCCAAAACAGTCAATTTTGACAATTCTTCAACTAATTTTTGAATGTCTGCCATTTTATTTACTCCTATTCTTTAGGTAGGTCAGAATATTTGATATCCTGAGTTTATTGTTCTTTTTTTCCATACTCTGCTGAAACGCGTGCAAGACGTGAACCTGGTTCGACCAAGATACGTGCAATAGTGCCACGGATTTCCAACAGGGAAGGAAGCTTGGATAATTGCAATACGCCGTTCACATCCAGAACGTCTGCATCCATTTTACCGCCCAAAATTGTCAAATTTGGATGTTCTTCTGCAAATTTGGCCAAAACTTTGGTTACTGCCAAACCGTCAGTTGCAACAGCAACAGCTGTTGGACGTTTCAGCATATCAGATACAGGTTCAAAGTCAGTGTCTTTTAACGCCAACTTCATCAAACGGTTTTTGACTACTTTGAATACAGAAACCAATGGGCGTAATTCGTTACGCAGTGTTTCGAATTCTTTTACAGTCAAACCATTGTTTTCAATAACGAAAACACCGTTTGCTTCTTTCAGGGACGACTGCAACGCTGAAATCAAATCTGATTTTTCTTCGCGTCTCATCTATTTTTCCTTCAAGCTTCTGTTTTGTTTAACTTTCCATCCAAGGTTGCCCTTGGGTGGGGCTGAGGTTCCTGCCCCAAAGAATTTTTTCTTTGTCTATGATGGAAATTAAGTGTTGCCACACCATCAGTCTTGGACAGAAATCTTGTTTTGCGACCGAGGTATTACACCCCAATCGCATTTAATTATTTTGCATCTACTTTCAGACCTGGGCCCTGTGTTGTTGCAACAGAAATACCCAAGATATATTGACCCTTGGCGGATGCAGGTTTGATTTTCTTTAACTGTTCAATCAATGCGTTTGCATTTTCAACCAATTTTGCGGTTTCAAATGACATTTTACCGATACCAGCGTGGATAATACCTTTCTTTTCAGCACGGTATTCAATCTGGCCAGCCTTGGCTGTTGCCACAGCTTCGGCAACATTGTTTGTAACAGTACCTAATTTTGGGTTTGGCATCAGGCCTTTTGGTCCCAAAACGCGTGCAATCTTTGACATTTTTGGCATCATATCAGGTGTTGCGATAACGCGGTCAAAGTTGATATTGCCGTTCGCTACAGAATCAATCAATTCTTCGCCACCAACAACGTCTGCACCTGCTTTTTTCGCTTCGTCAGCTGCGTTTGCTGTAAATACTGCAACGCGAACTGTTTTACCTGTGCCATTTGGCAAAGACAACATACCACGAATGTTTTGGTCTGCCTTTGTTACGTCAATTCCCAAACGAATAGCAATTTCCAATGTTTCATCAAATTTCTTGGATGCATATTCACGTAAAACTTCAATCGCATCAGCCAAAGCATATACTTTGTCTGTGTCCAAGTTTTTCCAAGTTTGCTGTTTCTTTGTCAGTTTCATGATATTATTCCTCCACCTTTACGCCCATTGAACGGCATTGACCTGCAACAATATTCATAGCAGACTCAATAGTAGAGCAATTTAAGTCTGGCATTTTCGCTTCGGCAATTTCTTTGATTTGTGCCTT
>JBKSMR010000058.1:0-17633 GCA_046881895.1 Alphaproteobacteria bacterium | reverse complement strand
TAACTGGATAAAGCATCTGACTACGGATCAGAAGACTGAGGGTTCGAATCCTTCTGGATGCGCCACGAATTCAAACACCGCCGTTTGGCGGTGTTTTAATTTGTCTTGCGTATCCAAGGATTTGAACCCGAACAGAGGGTTCGACAATGAGTAAGCGAGAACAAACATCGTGCAGTTCGAGTGCTAACGAATGCCCCGCAGGCATTTATGCCGAGGGAATCCTTCTGGATGCGTCACGAATTCAAACACCGCCGTTTGGCGGTGTTTTAATTTTGCGTGCACATCCACGGATTTGAACCCGACCTGAGGGTTCGAGCCGTAGGCGAAAGGGACCCATAAAGCGACAGCGAATATGGGAATTACAATCTATACAATCTTTATTATTAAATACCTGGGGGTGAATTATGAAAATCTTCTTGTCTGTTTTTACGATTTGTTTAATTACAATTGTCACATCGTCGTTATTTTCATATTGTGTTAGAGAGATGTTTTTTCTATAATTCGTATTATGAAAAATACACCTGATTTATTTATTTTGGCCGAGCACGCAGACCTGATTCAAAAATTGCAGGCGTGGGATATTGCATATCATCAAAACGACGCACCAATTGTTGATGACGCCACATATGATGCCGTAAAAAAGCGCGCATTGGAAATTGAAGAACAATACCCAACATTGGCCAAAGATGGTGCATCAACCCATGTTGGTGCTGCTGTATCTGAAAAATTCAAATCATATCCACACAGTGTACCAATGCTGTCTATTTCAGATGTATTTAACGAAAGTGAGGTTGCAGACTGGTTCAACAAACTGACCAATCGGAATATATTCATAGAATTAAAGGTCGATGGCGTATCTTATGCGGCAAGATATGAAAATGGCATCTTGGTTCGTGGTCTGACCCGTGGCAGCGGTGTTATGGGCGAAGACATTACAGAAAACCTGAAAACTATACCAGACATTCCACAAAAACTGACTGGCGACTTCCCAGACGTTATTGAAATTCGTGGCGAAGTATATATGAAACGCAGCGACTTTATCGCCCTGAACGCAGAATCAGACAAGCAATTCGCAAATCCACGTAATGCAGCCGCAGGTTCGTTGCGTCAACTTAACCCACAAATAACCGCAACACGCAAACTTAGTGCATTCGCATACACATATGGCGAAATATCCAATCGTGACTTTGCAACACAATCAGAATATTTTGACAGGCTGGAATCTTGGGGATTTAAAACAACGCGTCAATGGGCCAGACATGCGAATAATATGGCCGATATTCAACAGGCCTATAACAACATTATGCTGATACGCCCAGATATACCATTTGATATTGACGGGCTGGTTCTGAAAGTAAACGATATTGCAACCCAAGAACGCATGGGCAGTCGTGCAAACAGCCCACGATGGGAAGTCGCATATAAATTTCCTGCAGCACGTGCGATTACAGAACTGCGTGACATTACAATTCAAGTCGGACGCACAGGGGTTTTAACGCCTGTGGCAGAACTGGAACCGATAAACATTGGTGGCGTTGTTGTATCGCGTGCAACATTACATAATGCAGATGAAATTGCACGCTTGAATGTGCGTATTGGCGATAAAGTTATCGTTCAGCGTGCAGGTGATGTTATTCCACAAATTATCGGTGTTGCAGAACAAAATCCAAACGCATCAGAATATGTATTTCCAATAATCTGCCCAATATGCGGCGGCAATGTCATACAAGAGGCTGGTGCAGTTGCACGCAGATGCGTAAATACGCTGACCTGCCCTGCCCAACGATTGGGCGAACTGGAACACTTTGTATCACGTCACGGTTTTGATATAGACGGACTGGGAACAAAACAGCTGAAAACATTTATCGCACGCGGCTGGATTGAAACACCGGCAGATATATTCACGCTGATTGAAAAACATGCAGATGCAATTAAAAATCTGGATGGATTTGGGGAAAAATCTGTATATAACCTGAATCAATCCATTGAAAGGGCACGCAATATTGACCTGCACAGATTCTTGTTTGCAATTGGAATACCCGACATTGGTCAGGTAACCGCAAAAATTTTGGCACGTGCATTCGGTACACTGGATGCCATACGCAATGCACCAAAATGGAAACTGACGAACATCGACGGTATCGGCGAAATAATGGCCGACCAGATTGTTTCTTTCTTTGCAGACGAACACAACGCACGCGCGTTAGATTTGTTGTTATCACAGGTAAATGTTCGCGATACAGAAATCAAAGAAACAAAAACAGATGGTGCATTGGCCGGCAAAAAAGTTGTTTTGACTGGTACACTATCAAAATATACACGCGATGCCGCCAAAGAAATCTTGGAACAAATGGGTGCAACAGTGTCGGGCAGCGTTTCCAGCAAAACAGACATTGTTTTGGCAGGTGCGGATGCAGGCAGCAAACTGACCCGTGCAACAGAACTGGGCATTACCATTTGGGACGAATCTGATTTTGAAAATGCAATCAGCGAATAATAAAAAAAACCGCCAATTGGCGGTTTTTTTATTCTGACACAACAGGTTCTGTTGGTGTTGGCTGTTGCATTTTTGGTGTTACACGTTGTATTTTTGGTGCTGGACGTTGCACTTTTGGTGTTGCGCGTTGCACTTTTTGTGTTGCACGTTGTATTTTTGGTGTTGCGCGTTGCACTTTTGGTGTTGCACGTTGCACTTTTTGTCCAGGGCGACGCATATGTTTTTCTGTTGCTCTGAATTCTTTAACAGAAACGCAGCCGTCTTTATTTGCGTCTAATTTTGAAACCATATTCGCCATCTTTGGGCATTTTACAACCAGGCAACCATTATCAAATTCTGGGCGTGGCATCTTTTTATGCATTTTATGGGTATCACAAACTTTTGCGGTCGCAAACCCCAACGCAAAAACAAGAATAACAGCAATCAGTTTCTTTAACCCTTTGCCACGATGACATTTACAGCCACATTTGTGTTCGCAACAGCAATGTGCGTGTTCAACAACTGGTGCAGCCGCCTTTTTTGAGATTGTTTTTTTTGCAGCCGGTTTTACGGCAGGCTTTTTAGCAACTGTTTTTTTAGTTGCTGGCTTTTTTGTGGTTTGTTTTGGCATATGTTCCTTCCTTTGTTTTGTATGCAATGTAATTGTATTTTATCAAAAAACAGTTGTAAAGAAAAATTAAAAATCCCCCAATCGGGGGATTTTTTTTATTTTCACAAATCAAACGATTTAGTTCAAAGCATCTTTCAAAGCTTTACCAGGTTTGAATTTAGGCTGTGTAGAGGCTGGGATTTTAATAGCAGCACCTGTTTGTGGGTTACGGCCTGTTGTTGCTTTGCGTTTAGCAGATGTGAATGTACCAAAGCCAACCAAGCGAACTTCGCCTTTCTTTTTCAAAACTTTTGTAACTGTGTTAATAAATGCATCCAAGCAGCCAGCTGCTGTTGCTTTTGTAACGTTTACTTCGTTTGCGATTGCTTCAATCAATTGTTGTTTGTTCATATGTTTCTCCTTTCATAAATTTTTAAAGGTGTTCGCAGTGTTTTGCATATCCACATAATCTGTATTGCAAGCATTCTGTGAACATTTTCTGTACTGCTTGTCCGAATCGTAGAGAATTCTGCCCTTTAAGTCAAGCATATAATTAAAAAACCGCAAAAAACTGCTTTGTTGACAAATTTTTATAACTTTATATCGTGTATTTTATCGATATTTTCCATACGTGCGTCTTTAGACGTAGCATCACACAATACCCAATTGCAAGACAGTCCATCAACCTGAACAAAACGGAAAGAATCCGGTGTCTTCATCAAAATAAACACAACAACACACGTCCAAAATAATAACTTGGTATATCCCCATGGAGTCTTGTATGTAGCACGATCAAATTTATCTTTTAGCAAATTCTGATATAATGCCCATGCCCACACTGCAAACAATACCATTGCTGCAAATAACAAACCTATCTTTATCGGCTTTTTTGCCGTTGTTAACAAATTTGCGACCGATGTCCATCCAGAATTACCCACAGGGCATACAAATAATGCATCTGGTGGAATATCGCCAACCGACACAGACGCCGGCACCGCGTTTATATTTAATCTGATATCAAACAAAACCATTAAAATAATCGCGACCGTTGCCATAATCGCAAACATCATCGTCGGCTTCATATCTGTATCCCCTTATCTAACTTACGCATATCATTATATCATAAGTAACTATGTGATTGCAATTTTAGAAACTTTTTTTTAAACTTTTTTTATGTGGCACAAAAAATCAAATCTTGTAATCGGTTTAACAACCTATAATATCGAACGTCTGGAATTGTCTATTCCGGCATTGGGACGATTGTCTGAAAAGTTTATGCTGATTATACATAATGACAATCCAGCAATAAAACTGAAACACAGATACATACGCAAACTGGGCTATCGCGGCAAACTGATTATCATAAACACAGATTTTAATATTGGGTTATTGGCATCCAGATGCAAAATCTTGAAATTTATAAAAGATAAACAACTTACAGATACTTGGACAATATTCGTGGATGATGATGATATATTACTGGACGCAACAATCCCACAGGTTGGTCAAAATACTTTTGCTGTTATACAAAATGCCGCAATCATCCGCACGCGATTGACAGATGTATTGCAGGTGGCAAAACATGGCACGTACAATATTGACAATATAAATACTTTTATCGCACAGCCACATATCAGCGTCACCGGCACCATGATTAAAACACCCTATTTAATACAGTGGTTCGATATTATTCAAAAATATACAAATGACATATCCGATATCGAAGAAAGCATTTCTTTCCGTCTGCCTGTTGATTTAATAATGTGGTCCGGGGTCAATATTATCGCAACAAATACAGGAATGTCATCCATATATATGGACAGGGTTAATTATGCGATATCAGACCTGGATACAGCAAAAATAAAATATGGAAAACAGGTCGCACCAACCACAAATATAAAAAAACAAATAAAAAGCATCATTTCAAAATTTGACGCAATTATTACAAATGCACTGAACGCCGCCCCTGCGGGGGTATAATTAAACATGTACTTTTTTCATAAAAATTAAATTATCTGATTGAAACATACGGGGAATATTTATACAATACCCCCGACAATAAAGGAATACTATTATGACATACGACGAAATAAGAAAAGTCTTTTTAAATTACTTTGAATCCAAGGGACATAAAATTGTACCATCTGCATCCCTGATTCCAAACGACCCAACGCTGTTATTTACTGTGGCTGGTATGGTTCCATGGAAAGGCATTTTGCAAGGCACAGAACCTGCATTCGCATCACGCGTCGCAGACGTACAAAAGTGCATCCGTGCAGGCGGTAAACATAATGATTTGGAAGACGTTGGTTTTGATGGCAGCCATCATACTTTCTTTGAAATGTTGGGCAACTGGTCTTTTGGCGACTATTTCAAAGAAGAAGCAATTGAAATGTCCTGGGAGGTTTTAACCAAAGTTATCGGTTTAGATCCAAATCGTATTGTCGTCACAACACACTATAGCGACGACGAAGCGATAAAAATCTGGAAAAAAGTTGCTGGCAAAGACGCCATTCTGTTGGGCGACAAAGACAACTGGTGGTCTGCAGGCGACACAGGCCCATGTGGACCATGCACTGAAATGCACTATGATATGGGCGACCATTTGCCAGGGGGATTGCCAGGCACACCTGACGAAAACGGTGGTCGATTTATCGAAATCTGGAACGACGTATTTATGCAGTACGACAGGGATGCAAACGGCAATTTAACACCATTACCAAAACAAAACGTTGATACAGGTGCAGGCTTGGAACGTTGGGCGGCTGTATTACAAAATAAAACAGACAACTATGATACAGACCTGTTTGTAAACCTGAAATCTGCTGTCAGCGATGTAACAGGTGTTGCAGAAACAGCAGAAAATGTTTCAAGTTTTAAAGTTATTACAGATCACTTGCGTTCTGTGGGCTTTGCAATCGCAGATGGTGTTATTCCATCAAACACAGACCGCGGCTATGTGATCCGCAGAATCTTGCGTCGTGCAATGCGTCATGGTCAAATATTGGGACATCGCGGTGCACTGTTATCAAAACTGTACCCTGCCCTGGTTACGGAAATGGGCATGGCATATCCAGAACTGGAACGCGAACAAAAGCGTGTTGTTGAAATTATTCAAAATGAAGAAAATGCATTCGCAGACATGCTACAAAATGGTATGAAATTGCTGGAAAGCGAATTGCCAAAACTGCACAACAATGTCCTGCCAGGCGATGTTGCGTTCAAATTATTTGATACCTATGGATTCCCATTGGATTTAACACAAATGATTTTGCGTGACAAAAACATCGATGTTGATGTGAACGGCTTTGAAAAGTCAATGGCAGAACAAAAAGAACGCAGTCGTGCGAACACCAAGGGCACACGTATATTCTGGGAATCACAAACAGAATTGCAAAATACAGACGATACAGCAAAATACGCACCGACGCATATGGAATCACATGTTCTGTCGATTCTGCGTGATGGCGAATTTGTAGAATCTGCAGACGCAGGCGACGAAGTTGAGGTTGCGCTGGATAAGACAAACTTTTACGGCACCCAAGGTGGACAAACAGGCGACAGTGGCGAACTAAAAAAATCTGATACGACTGTTATGACTGTGGCCGAGGCAGGACGCGTCGACAATGTCGTCATTCATAAGGGTGTATTAAATGAAAAACTGTCTGTAGGCGACATAGTATCACCAATAATAAATGCAAATGTGCGCCAACAGACTGCACGTGCACATACTGCAACGCATTTGTTACAGGCAGCACTGCGTTCAGTATTGAATGAAGATGTACAGCAACGCGGTTCCAAGGTTTCACCAGATTCTGTACGTTTTGACTTTTCATTCGGTCGTGCAATGACCGCAGAAGAAAAGCAAGCAGTCGAAGACTTGATAAACCAATGGATTGCGGCAGACATGCCTGTATTACACGAAGAAATGCCTATGGATGATGCTGTTAAACGTGGTGCAATGGCGCTGTTTGGTGAAAAATACGGTGACATGGTTCGCGTTATTACAGCAGGCGACATTTCATGCGAATTGTGTGGCGGAACACATATACATAACACAGGCGAAATATTAAAAGCACGCATAAACAAAGAAAAGTCTATCAGCAGCGGAATCAGACGAATAACAATGTCTGTTGGAACACTGGCAGAATAAAAAATCCCCTTTTTTGGGGATTTTTATTAGAATTCATACAATTATCTGTTGACAATCTTTTATTTTGTGTTATTATTTATCTAAACAAAGGAACAAAGTAATGCCACGATATACAGAAGCATATAAAATTTCTGTTCTAAAACACGCAAAAGTCGTGGGTGTAAGTGTTGCATCCAAGGAACATAAACTGCCTATGAAGACCATTTTGCGCTGGAATAACATTTATCGTATATATACCAAAATGACAATGCGTACATTTACAGACGAACAAAAGATTGAAGTTCTGAATTACGCAAACGAATATGGCATGACAGCAGCAATGCGTAAGTATAAAATAGATGTCGCAACACAACGCGTTTGGAACGAAAAATTTAATATATATCGGATAAATCGCAAACATAAAAATGCTACAGAGAAAAGAGCTTACAAACGCTGCGAAGAAAAAGACAAAATAGAAATACTAACATACGCACGTAAAAAAGGCATCAGTGCAGCAAGCCGCAAATACGACCTGCCAATGACAACTATACAAGTTTGGAATAAAGAATTAAACTTTTATAAACCACGTAAACATCGTACTTTCAAACCGGAACAGAAAGCAGAAATAATACAGTTCGCCACAGAAACATCCGTCGCAGACGCTGCAAAAAAGTATAATCTGGGCAGTAATTACATAAATCGCTGGATAAAAAAAACAAATCAAAATCAAAAATAAAAAACCGCCAAATGGCGGTTCTTTATTACTCTATTGGTTCCCAATAATCATTCATCGCACCATCAACACAACGGAATTTTGACATTTCCCCATTTGTACGCAGGCCATCTAAATACGCATAAGGCATAAAAACTATATCCCCCGCGTTACATGTATCGCCTTTGCCATCTGGGTCACATTCGTATCCTAAGCCATCTTTTGCATTTTGATAATTAGAATACAAAAACTCATCATCGTGTGTGTGCTGCGTGCCACGATAATCTATTTTATGCTGTACACACCGCTGTTTTTGTGCAACGACAGAATCACCGACACTATTCAACGACTGATTTGCATCAAAAGATGCAGTTGCAACATTCAAAAGCCTCTTTGCTATATTCTCGCAAATATATTTATACTCTATCCCGACGCGCGGTAAATCATAGCAAGCATCCAGCGCATCTTTAAAAGAAAAAGTTTCTTTTGACAATAACGTTTTTAATAAATTAGCCGATTCTTCTCGCAACAGCCTGTACATATAATCTGCATTTTTATATTCTTCAGTATCTGTTCCTGAATTATAGTATTCCATCGAACGTTCTGTATCAAAAGCCCACAACGCTGGCGAGAAAGCCTCCTCTACAATCGCGATAACCACATCGCCATTCCAATGCAATTGCCCTTCGATATTTGCGTAACAAGGACCAGTTACGCCAACAACCAAAGATAATGTGCTAATAATTTTCTTCATGATTATTTAAGCGCCTCCTCGCACATGTCTGCAACTGCGACAACTTTTTTTATTGCTGCAATTTGCGTCGCATTAAATATCACAGCTGTTGCACCAGCCGCGGCAGTCGCACCAGACATAACATTTGCAGTGGTATTTAAATTCTTTTCAGCATCTGCATTGCCAGACCGGGTTTTATCTGTATTTGCCAACGCACTGGTTATTGTTCCAACGACACCTGTACCGATACCAATACCAGACGCAACTGCACCACCAATTGCACGATTGTTTATTGGCTTTAAATCAACAAATTCATAATCACGACATGCGGTAACAATGGTTTCTGCACGACTTAAAACAGCAGGCTCTTCATTTTGTTCAACTGTGGCAATAAATTTTGCCTTGGCCAAATCTTGAACAGCAGTAATACAGTCGCCTATATTCTTTTCTAAATCATCACCGACTTTGTTTGTTGCAGCCAATGCAGTTGACGCAATATTTGTTGCGGTCGCCGCCCCCACAAATCCCGTTCGCAAGTTGCCCTGTCTTCTGGACTCATCAGTCAATTGATCCAATGTTTTAGCATTGTTCGTACCAGAACTTTGTTTTGTAGCGATATAGGCATCTATATCTGATTTCAATTTTGTTGCATCAACGCTATTTATGCCATCTTGCTGAACTCGTTTTCTTGCCAGAGCATATATTTCATCTGGGAACTTGTTAATTTCATCGTCTGTTTTCTGCTTTGCAATTCCGGCACCTAATGCCACGCCACCAGATACCGCACCAACTGCGGAAACAGCCGTACCGATACCTGCCTTGACCTTTAAATCATGCATAGATTCAGAAATACCAGAACAAGCATTTTGTACATTCAAAATATTTTCATATAACCCCGTTGCAAACGCACCATTGGTGATAACACCACCAATCAACAACGATAAAACATATTTATGCATATTCCCCCCAAAAAATATAACTGCTAACAATTATATCATAAAAGATACATGATTACAAAAACAAAACGCCAAACGGCGTTTTATTTCAGATAAAATGTAATTGTTGCAACAACACGAACTTTCTTGTTTATGGCCTGCCGCTCGTTCGATGACCAACTGTCTATTGGGTCACGTGATTCAATACTAAATACACCTTGGTTCGCACTTTTAATTTTGCCCAGTTTTGCATCTGCGTCTTTGGCAAACTGCTGACCCGCAGCTGTGGCGTTTTTGGTTGCCTGCTCTATCATCGATATTTTAATATCATTCAAACCGTTAAAGATATAAATTGGGCCTGAATAGTCTTCGGTAATTGCAATACCACGACGAACCAATTCCCCCATACGACGAGAAACACTGTCCACCAGTTTAACATTATGCGAACGAACCATAACGCCAGTTTCAATCACATAACGACCGTCATTTTGCTGATTTTTTAATTCCGTATCAGAATATCCTGCATATTTATCACGAACCTGAACACGCAAATTCTGGATATCAGATGGTGCGAATCCGGCTTCTGTTAAAAAAGTATGTATTTCTGCCAAATCATTATCTATTTCTTGTTGCAGAACCGATAAATCGCCACCAACGCCGTTGATTTTAATATTCCAAACCGCGGTATCTGCGACAACATCGCGTTCAGCTAATCCCTTGACCGTCACAGTACGACCAGACATTGCACGATAAATACCGTCACCAATAAAGAATCCGCCAAGTGCCACACCAATTGCCAGTACTGACAACCACAATCCCGACATTGTTTTTAACTTATTTGCAATCTTCATAATTCCCTCCGATGTTCTATATAGATAAATTTATAACAATCGCACAAGTATATCAAGACTAAAAATCTTGGATTATCTTGCCAATCACATAATTCGCCAGCATTAAGCCAAAACAACCCGTTACTGTTATCACAGACCCAAGATTCTTGGCATATCCGGTTACAGGTTGCGGTGTTTCCGTTGAATAAACAACCGGAACATCCGGTAAATTTAAGCTACGAACCATGCGACGAACACGTGCTGCTAATGGACATACTGTGGTCTTGGACAAGGGTGCAATTTTTATTTGCCCTATATTTAATTTAGATGCAGCACCCATACTGGATATTATCGGAATATTTCTGTCCGCAGCCCACTTATATAGTGCTATTTTAGATTCCACTGTATCTATCGCGTCAATTATAAAATCTGGCAAAACGTTTATATGGGACGTATCATCAAAAAACATATTCAATGCAGTTACATGAATTTCTGGGCTTATGTCGTGAATACGATTTTCTGCAACAGATACCTTTGGTGTGCCAACAGTGCTGTTCAATGCGAACAACTGACGGTTTATATTCGTTTCTTCTATCACATCAAAATCAACAACGATTAAATGACCGACGCCAGAACGTGCCAACGCCTCTATCGCAAAGGAACCAACAGCACCACAACCAACAACCATAACAGTTGCGTTTTGCAGCTTTTGTATACCATTTTCCCCGAATAACAATCTTGTTCTGTGTAATCGTGTCATTTTTTTAACATCCGAATTGTATTTTCATATATTATATCTGCCATTTTTTCAGGTGCAACATCCAAAATTTCTGCGATTTTATTTACAACAGATATGATTTCGTTTGGATTTTTGCTGTCTGTTTCTGCAACAATTCTGCCCAATGGGGTCGCACGCAGACATGCTAAATCATTCAAATTATGATTCCCATAAGAAAAATACATATTATATTTTTCCGCCATTTTAGCTATATCTTTTGCACTGCCCGCATGTCTATGCGACAAAATAAATCGCGGCAATTTGTTCTGGTATACTTTTAGCACATGCAGCACTTTATCCCACGCACCAACACAATGCAATGACACCCCACGTTTCAATTCTGTCGCCATACGAAACTGCGTTTCAAACACAGATAATTGCACATCTATGTCTGGCTTAAATTTATCGATTCCGATTTCCCCGATATGTAACTGCGGATTATTTATCAGGATGTAACGCAATTTTTCATCCCAATCGTCTGACAATTCTGACACAAACCATGGATGCACACCAACACAGCCATAAATATCACTTTCTGCATTTACACCAGCCGCCACACTAAGCCAATCCGACGGACGCGTAGCATTATACACCACCCCAACGTTTAACTGGATTGGTTTATCAGGAACATGACAATGTGCATCTATATACTTTATCATTTGTTATCAAAAAACCTGCGGTTGCAGGTTTTAGTATGGATTTAATCAAGACCTTTTAATAAAATTTCTTTCATTTCATTTGGTATCATGCCCGTAGAAGAATAACCACAGTCAACATGATGAACTTCGCCTGTGACACCACTAGATAATTCGCTGAACAGATACACTGCGGCACCACTGACATCATCCAATGTCATATTACGACGCAACGGTGTTGTTTCTGCATTCAAACGCAACATTGCTTTGAATCCGCCAACCCCACTGGATGCCAATGTCATAATTGGCCCTGCACTGATTGCGTTTACGCGAATATTATCACGTCCAAGATCAGATGCCAAATAACGAACACTGCTGTCCAGTGCAGACTTTGCCACACCCATAACATTATAGTTTGGCACAGACTTTTCCCCACCAAAGTATGTAAGTGTAACAATACTGCCACCGTTATGCATCAACTTGGCTGCACGTCTGGTTATATCAACCAACGAATACACAGATATATCCATTGTATTCTTAAAGTTTTCACGACTGGTATCTGCATATCGACCGGTCAATTCGTTTTTATCAGAAAAAGCAATAGCATGTAAAACGCCGTCCAAGTGTCCCCATTCTGTTTCTATCTTGGCAAACAAGTCATCCATCTGTTCATCGTTTTGAACATTACATTCCTGGATGAATTTCGCACCAATCGATTCCGCCAGCGGACGAACACGCTTTTCCAATGCAGGCATTGCATACGGCATTGCAATTTCTGCACCCATTTCATGTGCGCGCTTGGCAATTGCCCACGCCATCGACCAATCGTTAGCAACACCTGTGATTAAAATCTTTTTACCTTTTAATAACATATACAAATCCTTTGGTAATACATATAAAATATATCATTAAAAATACATAATCGCAATAAGTAAAAAACGCCCGACTGGGCGTTTATGATTATTCTGTCACATCACCGTTGAACTGCATATCGTAGAGCGTTTTATATGCACCACATTCCAGTTGTAACAATTCATCATGAGTGCCACTTTCAACAATTTCACCATGGTTTATCACAACGATCTTGGACGCATTTCTGATAGTAGACAATCTGTGTGCGATAACAAACACAGTCTTATCTTGCATCAGGTTTTCAATCGCCTTTTGTACAACAGCTTCGGACTTGTTATCCAGTGCAGATGTTGCTTCGTCCAGAATCAGTATCGGTGCATTTTTTAAGAAGGCACGAGCAATTGCAATACGCTGCTTTTGTCCGCCAGAAAGTAATACGCCACGTTCACCAATCTGAGTATCCAACCCGTTATTTAAACTGGCAATAAATTCTTCTAAACATGCCATTTTAATTGCCTTGGCCAATTGTTCTTCGCTGGCGGTTTGATCGCCCAACAAAATGTTTTCGCGTATTGTTCCTGCGAACAAGAAATTATCTTGGAACACAACAGCGATATTCTGTCGCAATGAATGCAATGTAAATTCGCGAATATCCACACCATCAACACACACCTTGCCGCCTGTTACATCATAGAAACGCGGCAACAAACTGACCAACGTAGATTTTCCACCACCTGAATTACCAACTAATGCAATAACTTCACCCTGTTTTACCGTCAAGTTTATGTTCTTTAACACAGGCACATCTTTGATGTACTGGAAAGAAACATTTTGAAATTCAATCTGTTCGTGCATTGCTGGCATCTGTGTTGCATTTGGATTATCTTTAATTGTAGGCACAGAATCCAGTATCTTGAATACACGTTCAATTGCCATAAATGACATTAAAACTGAATTATAAGTTGACCCCATACTTTTCATTGGCGTATACAGCATAATCAGTGCCGCCAAAAAAGAAACAAATGCACCGCTGGTAATCGTTCCGCTTAGAATCAAATAAGACCCAAACCATATCGCCAAACCGATACCAAAAGATAACACAATATGCATAACAGGTGTAATCCATCTGGTACGCTTTACCAATTTCAATTGGATATTAAATACAGAATCTAAAACATTTGCGAATTTTTTCTGTTGATAATCTATCAGATTGTATGCCGCAATTGTCTTGTTGCCAGCATACGATTCATTGTACGCGGTTATCAATGCAGCATGTGCCTGTACACTTTTATCAAAAACTGTTTTTATTTTCTTTTTCAATGAAATCATTGGTGCCATTGCACCCAACAATACTACAACACAAATAATGGCCAGCTGCCATGAATTATAAAACAATACAAATATCAAAGATATAGCGGTTACAACCCTTTGCACCAAATTTTTTAGATTTGTTAACAATCCGGCACACGCCGCATCAGCATTGTTATTAAAAGAAAATATAATATCGCCAGAATTTCTTTTATTAAAAAAATCGGTTTCGAAAAACAACATTTTTTTGTACAAATCCAGCTTCAGCCCATTAGTAATTTTATTGCCAGACCATACATTCAAATAATTTGATAAATAACTAAAAACACCCTGAGCAACCGTAAACAAAATAATAGCCAATGGAATATACCATGCAGTCTGCACAGATTTTTCAACCATGACTAAATCCATATATGGCTTTAACGACAATGCAATCACCGCGTCCAAAGAACCAACAGGTATCGCCAACAACAAAGATAACAAACTGCGAAACCAATATGGCTTTACATATGGCCACATACGTTTGTAATTCACAACAAACATATTGTGTAACAGCTTGTTTTTTACTTCTTTTGATAATTTTTCTTTTGTCATAATTATATCTACTTTGTAAAAACCGAACCAATTATGACCCACAATACACAAAATGTCAACTACGCGTATCTATATATCCTTGCAAAGATTCCTAGGGCTTGGTATAATTTCACACATGGCGAAAAAATTCAGCGACATTTCTGTAAAACATGCCTTGAACTGGTTAAAACTGGGCTGGTTTTTTCACCATTTTATGTTGATTGTTCCCGTCATAATTTTGGTTTACACACAGAAAGGTATAACTGTTGGCGATTTCTTTTTAATTCAAGGAATGTTTCGTCTGGCGGCCTTTTTATTCGAAATCCCATCCGGATATATGTCTGATCGTTTCAGCCGCAAACGCGTTATGATTGCAGGTGCATTATTTTCATTTCTGGGTTTTGTCGTTGTCGCTGTCGCATACGGGTTTTGGGCGTTGGTACTGGGCGAGGCATTATTGGGGATTTCAAGTGCCCTATTCTCGGGCACGTTAGAGGCATATACATACGACCTGATGAAACGCAACAAAAGCCAACAAGAATTCTTACGCGAATTTGGAAATATTACAACTTTTGCCAGCATCGCAACATTTATGTCTGCTATATTGGGCGGAATCTTGTACGGAATTGTCGGTGCAAATGGTATTTTGTGGTTGGAAACAATATTTGCAGCACTCTCTGTTGTCGCATTACTGTTTATCCCCGAATTGTCCGAAGTTAAACGCATCGTCAAAAACAAGACCGCCATTGCAGATGCAATATCTGTTACCACAACAACATTAAAGAACCCAAGACTGCGGAATTTGATTCTATTCCCGTCGCTGTTTGGTTCATTTACGATTGTAATGCTGTGGATTATGCAGCCTATTATGGAAACATCAAATGTTCCTGTCAGTTTGTTCGGTGTTTATTTTGGTATTACACAGTTGGCATCTATATTCTTTTCAAAATACGCGTACAAAATATGTGGTAAACTGGGCGAGATTTCAGTTTCCGTTATCACAATCGCAACCGTTATCACAGGTGCAATAATGGGACTGATTGCCATGCATACAGCCAACATGCCAATCATTTATACTGCGTGTGCAATAATGGCAATTGTGCCGGCAATCCGTATACTGAACAACCTGCAATATAATACACTGATTCATCACAGTATTAAATCAACAGAACGCGGTACAGTTTTATCAACACGTGCAATGATGTCAACTTTGCTGGGTGCGATATTTTTGATGACTGCCAAGTTCTTGCTGGATGGATTTGGTATAAACACAACATTGATTTTCATTTTAATTATGACAATATTGTTGGTACGTTCTTTGAAATGCACAGCAAAATATATAAAAAAATAACCGCCGATTTGGCGGTTTTATAATTATTCTGGGCAGACAGTTGGGTCTTTTTTACGACCACGCGTATGTGTGTTTTGATATGCGCGTCTTTGCTTGGTTATTTCATACAAAACAATCCCAGTAGATACTGCCAAGTTAAAACTTTCAACAATACCGCACATTTCAATACTGACGCATGCAGTTGCATGTTCAACAGCCAAATCACTTATACCGCGTGCTTCGTTTCCGAACCATACCGCCAAACGCTTTTGTGTAAAATCGCCGTGTTGCAAGACGACATTTGCCTTGCCCTTGATATGTGGCGATGTTACCACAGAAACATATTTATTTTTTGCCAAATGGTCCAGACATTCCTGGGTAGATTGAAACTTTTTCACAAAAGTCCATTTAATAGAACCAACAGACGATTTTACCAATGTTCTGTTATTCTGCATTTTATCCCACGCAGTCGGAATAATATTATTTGGGTCAATAATATACAGTTTTTCAACCCCCAGTGCATTTATATTTCTGATAACGGCACCGATGTTTTTTTGGTCGCTGGGTTCTTCCAAAACAGCAATCAGATTTTTACACCTGCCCTTTTTCGCAGCATTTGCCCTGGCACGTAAACCTAGAACCATGATACACCCCTTTGTTTTTATCTGGACAACAAAATTATAGAAACATATAAGTTCAAATCAACAAAAAAACGTTTGTTTTTATTTGTTCTTGTTATTATAATTTAGATAATAAAAGAGGAAAGGCCATGAAAAAAATCTTGTTATTGACTGGTATTTGTATTTTATCTGCATGCGGCGGCGGCAGCTCTACACCTATCAGCGGCGGTGCAACAGCCGGAACACCCGCCGAAGGTCGCCCAAACAGAAATGAAGACAGTTTTCCACGCGAAACAAGACTTAGTAACAGCAAGGTTACATCTATGCTGTCACAGATATTTATTCCAAAAGATGACATTAGCAATGGATACAATATGTACACATTGCAAGATGTAAAGTTTATATCAAGTGAAGACACACCAACAGACGAAGACTATATAACATTTGACGTGAACGACACAACCGGTGTAATTGAAAGCTTGATAATACATGACGATACAGACACTGTTACCATGGCACGTGATGGGGACAATATATTTAATGTTCCTGGTTACAAGTATCAGATTGCATATCTGTCAGACGGCAAACCAAAAGTGTGGACATCCGAAATTTTCCTGACCAAGATTACAGACCCAGCCGTACTGCGCGATGAAATCATTGACCAAATGACTGATAAAAATATACCTACTGACAAACGAGATGCTATTCTGGCGAATTTTGATAAAGGCGAATGGGGCAGTTATTTATTGACCAGCACATTCCAAATGTTCGGTGAACATATCGGCAAAAACGGTCTGCAATATTCTGACTTTGGTTATAATTTTGTAAAGGTTTCAGATGGTCAAATCTTTGACCATGACTTTGTCGCCGGCGGATACGAGATATATCGCATTCCGACCGACAAGATATCGAATCAATCGCTTACTTTTACAGGAAAAGCGGTTGGAACTATCAGCTATACCGATACAGAAGGTAAGCAACAAAAAGACATTTCAACAGGCAACAATGCGACAGTACTGGTGCTTGATAACGGCAAAGAAACGCTGACTATGCCATTTAACGACTATTATACTGTTATTGTTGAAAAAGAAGGCGATAAATCAAATATC
>JBKSMR010000057.1:0-30085 GCA_046881895.1 Alphaproteobacteria bacterium | reverse complement strand
TATTCTATATCATTTTATTCAAATTGCAAGAAAAAATAATATTTTTTATCGGATTTTATTTTTGCCATGGTAGATCAGGTTATAATGATGACGACATACTGATTTATAGTTGCTGTCACCGACGGCAAATTGATCGCCTGCACGAATAACGTTGCCTTTTGTATCGAAACGTAAATGATGGGTCGCCAGTTTTGTGCAACCTTCTATTTGGCATGGCGATTCCATACGATGTAATTTTGCACCGACCTCGATAAGGCGTTGTGATGCAGGAAATATTTTTTCATTACTGTCTACCATCAAACCATAACACATAATAATTTTGTTTTGACTGTCGGCAATGAGAACCAGTTTATCTATATCTGCTGGGGAAAAGAATTGAACTTCATCCACCAGAATAATTTTTGTGTCCGGTTTTGGGACATAGTTTTGCAAATTTTGCATTGCGATTGCATCCCATTTCAGACCGATACGTGATTCTATTTTGCCGTTCTCGCTGCGTGTATCAAATGATGGTTTTATAACCTCGGTCTGGTTTTGATTTTTTGTAAAATTATGTGCACAAATTATCAGTGCCGCGGACTTTGAACTGCTCATTACGCCATAGTGAAAATGCAAATTTGCCATGTTTATACCTTTCTTTAACTTTTGTTTTTAATTCATTGAGTTTAGTCGTTTAATTCGATTTTTAATAGGTGGGTGTGTCGCGAATAATTCTGATACAAACTGGCTTGGTTTTGATGGATTTGCGATACAAATTGCGGCCATAGATTTTACATTGGCCATAGATTTAATTTGTGAATCAGAACTGATTTTATTTAACGCGCTTGCCAATGATTTTGGGTCGCGTGTTATCAGTGCACCGGTCGCGTCGGCAGCATATTCGCGGTTACGTGAAACAGCCATTCGTAACAGTGGGGTAATGATAAAATTAAACACAGTAAATGCCAGCCAAACCATCATTAAAATCGCAGCACTATTATCTCGACTATTGTCATTTGATGTTCGGTGATGATTTCCGTACATGACTGTTCGCGACATTACATCTGCGATAAATACCGTTACACCAATACCTGTAATCATCAGCATATCAAGTCTGATGTCGCGGTTGCCGATATGTGCCATTTCATGTGCGATTACGCCAGCCAATTCATTTCTGTCCAGTTTGTTTATTATCCCGCGGGTCAGTGCAACAGATGCGTCATGTGGTGTTCGACCTGTAGCAAATGCGTTTAGTGAATTGTCGTTTATAATATATACGCGTGGTGTCGGCAGACCTGCCGACAATGCAACATTTTCCACCATTCTGAAAATCTCACGATTTTCTGGGGTGTCGGGTTTTATTTCGACTGCACCTGCGGTGTTTAAAATCATCGAATCACCAAACGCCCATGAAATAATCATCCATATCATACAGACAATAAAAGTGGGAATTGTCACAGATATTGTTGTTTCAATTGCCTGATTTAGTGGTGCAATAATCCAAACAAACAAGAATATCAGTGCGATAAAAATTATTGGGAACAATGCCACCAATAACAAGGTTTTAATGTTATTAGAACGAATATGATCATAAACGGTTTGTACTTTTTGCATGGTAAAAATTCCTGTTTAAATTACTAATAGCAGAAAAAATAAATTTAGTCATGAAAAATATTTAAAAATGTGATATAATATCCACATGCGGAGAGTGATTTTATTTCTGGTGTTTGGTTTTACAACTGTTGCTCATGGTTTGGAGCAGGGGGTTCTAACACGCAATGCCAAGAAAAGTTTTTTAACCGCTGCATCATTTCCAATGACATTTGACGATTTGTCTTTTACAGACAGAATGGCTGTTGAGGCCGAGGGGTATGAAGTATGGGACAGTGAATATGACGCCAGCGGTCGCTGTATAAAAAATTGTGCATATTATGGAATTACAATTCAAGAAGAAGAAAGACTTAGTCGACTGGCTGGGGATGAGTTGCGTAGACTTATAGAAGAGGAAGAGAGAATTATAGAAGAGGAAGAGAAAGAGGAAAAGAAAGAGGAAGAGAAAGAGGAAGAATCTGGTGGCAATTTTGGCGGTAGTTCTTTTTGGGGGCCTCCTGTTATTGCTGACCCTATCCAAATTGTATCAGATTTTGGTAAACGCAATGTTTCAAACGGAACAACGTATCACAAAGGAATAGATATTAGTGCAGGAATGAATACGCCTGTGTATGCGGCGGCTGATGGAAAGGTTGTAGGTGTCGTAAACACTCCTAATCGCCCTGCAGGAAAATGGATAGAAATAGAACACTCTTTAAGGGCTAGTGGTAAAAAAGTTCATACAAAGTATTTGCACTTGAATGAATTTAAAGTTAAAAAAGGAGATACTGTTTCAAAGGGGCAATTGATCGCTTTGTCTGGAAATTCTGGTCGTACCAAACGAGGGAATGGGTATGCACCGCATTTACACTACGGAATTCAGTTTGGTAACTGGTTTGTAGATCCATTTGGTGCAAAACAGGAACCCGTGCTTCGATATTCAAATGAAATAGTTAATGCCCAATCAACAAAGGGGACTAATTATTTGAATGCACCATATTGTTTTAAAGATGATATTACTAGTTCCAGATTACAGGAGTTTAAATCTGGCGGTAACAAGGCTGGTAAATTATCAGAATATTTCCCTGGGTGTACAGGCTGGTGTTACTAAACGACAGGTTTTGTTTTTTTAAACTTTACATCAAAACTGCCATTGTTTACAGGTTTTACAGATATTATATATGGTGTTAACAGGCTGTCGCGTGCCCATTGTTGGAATTTTATTTTTAATATTCCGCTGGCACCTGTGATAATTGTTGCGTCGCGTGTGCCAGATTTTGCCAAGTCCATAATTGCACACCACGCCTGTTCTTCGGTAAGATTATGTAAATCCAGCTTTGCGTATTTTTGTGGTTGTGGTGTGGGTTCCGACATTCGTGTCGACAGGTGCAGTTGTTTACGGACGCTGTTTTTTACATTGGATTCTGGCACAAAGATTTGATTAGCCATCTGTTCAATATCATTATCTGTCAGGTGTTTCATTGTTTACCCCACTTGAAAATTAAAACACGTTCTGTACCAGATAAATCATTTTGTGCCGATATAAAATCCCAACCACTATGTGTAAAGATACTTTTTATATCATTGCCTTGGTCAATGCCAATTTCCAGGTACAATTTGCCGCCAATTTTTATCCATTTTTTTGCGTTCTTTGCGATTTGTTCGTATGCTTCCAACCCCTTTTTATCTGCATACAGTGCCAATTTTGGGTCGTGCATTGCACCATCGTCTATGCGGTTGTCGTTATGTGCAATATACGGTGGGTTTGATACAATGATATCAAATCTTTTGCCAAAGTTATATGGCTTTGCAAAGCTTGCGCGAATTATTTGTATCTTGTCGCCCAGCCTAAGTGTTTTTATATTGTGTTTTGCAACGCGTAACGCACGTCTTGAAATATCAACTGCGATGCCTGTGGCGTTTGGTATGTTTTTGACCAGTGAACATATTATACAACCTGTACCCGTACCCAAATCTAAGATAGCAGTTTTTTTATTTTTATCACAGTCTGATATAACAGCACAAACCAACGTTTCCGTATCTGGGCGTGGATCCAGCGTATATTTGTTTGTGTAAAACTTTAAGCCATAGAACCATTTTTGATGAATAATCTTGGCCACAGGTACACCACGACGCAACTGATATGCCATCAAGTGAACACGTGCCCAAGATAAATTCTTGGTGTTTTCTGTGATAATACGGGCGGCACGAATACCGCCAGATTTCTGTAAAATTGCGAACGCTTGATTTATTTTCATAAAATGATTATAATCAGCGTTATGAAAAAAGCAAAAGATATTATTACCACAGCAAATCTGACACGTCTGGTTATGGCATTGGCTGTACTGCTTAGTCTGATTGCAATATTCTTGGTCGTCACACGTCGTGCACCTGTGCGTTTGCGTTCTGGTGATGAATGTAAAACAGTTGTTGTTGTGTCCAGTGGTGACACTTTGTCTGGTCTGTTATTGGCCCAGGGGTTATCGCACAATGATGTAAATGAAATTGCACGTGTTTTGAAAAAAGATGCAGATATTACAGGTCTGCGTGCCCAGCGTGATAAGCTGGAATTTAAACGTCCTGATACAAATTCGCCTGTGTCTCAAATTACAGTTGTTCCGTCCCCATGGCGTCAGATTGAACTGACGTGCAATGAAGATGGCGGTTGGGATTGCAAGACGGTTGATGTGGCTCGTGATACTCGTGCTGTATGGCGTGCTGGTGAAATTTTGGACGGTGACAGCTTTTATTTAGCTGGTCAGCGTGCCGGAATCCCTGCGGGTATTTTAATAGAAGTATATGATCTATTGGCGTTTGAAATGGATTTTGAGCGTGATGTTCGTTCTGGTCAAAAGTTCTGGGTTTTATACGAAGAAAACTTTTCTGATGGCGAAAAGGTTGATAATGGTAATGTTTTGGCTGTATCTTTTCAGGCGTTACGTGGAAATGTTGAAATGTATCGCTTTAAAAAGTCTGATGGCACAATCGGATACTATGATGCCGAAGGTAACGGTGCGATTAAATCTTTAAAGCGTACACCAATAAATAATGCAAAAATAACCAGTAATTTTTCCAAGAAACGTAAACATCCGGTTCTTGGGTTTACGCGTGCACACAAAGGTGTTGATTTTCGTGCATCAACAGGTACACCAATCCCTGCGGCTGGTGCCGGTCGTGTTATTGCACGCAGTTATAATCGCGGACATGGTAATTTTGTAAAGATACGTCATAATGGTTCATTTGAAACATTGTATGCACACATGTCAAAGTTTGCCAAGGGTGTAAATGTCGGTACAAATGTTCGCCAAGGTCAGACAATCGGATATGTGGGATCAACAGGTTATTCAACTGGGCCGCACTTGCACTATGAAATTATCAAGGACGGCGTTCATGTAAACCCAATGACGGTCAAATTGCCTGCAATCAGTAACTTGGACAAGGCCAATAAAAAGAAATTCCTGGAATATCGCAAGACGTTGGACAAAGGAATAGAGCAGTTACAGCGTCATCCGTCAATGTTTATTCAATTATAAAAAAACGCCCAAACAGGCGTTTTTTTATTTGTGTTATTTGCGGCAATCCGTAGCGGTAATGCATATATTTTGTGCCGAATAGGTACCTTTTCCTAAACGCTGTATTGCGATTGCAAGATGTAAATAAAAGTTTTATAATATACATGTCTTATACAAAGACAAAATAAACCTTGAAAAGGAGAAAAAAGAGATGAGAGGACTAACGAACTATGTTCTTATACCTTTGACATTTATCGGTGCCCTGAACTGGGGATTGATAGGTATCTTTGGTTTCGACTTGGTTGCATTTTTATTTGGCCCAGCAACACTGGCCAGCAATATCGTATATGCACTTATCGGTATTGCCGCGTTGATATGGCTGATATGGATGTTCATTGACAGACCTGTATCACGCGATAGATAATTGTATACAACAAATAAAGTTTCATGTCTGCACCCCAAATGGGGTGTTTTTTTATTGAAAAAACGATACGAGCTTATATAATACAAATATATAAAATCAAAGGGGGCTTAATATGTGGACTGTAGTTGCTGTTGTTGTTATTTTCTTGTTATATTTTATTGCTGTATATAATGGCTTGATTGCACGTCGTAACCAAGTACGCGAGGCATGGGCAACCGTAGACACACAGTTAAAACGCAGATATGATTTAATCCCTAATTTGATTGAAACTGTACGTGGTGCTGCAAAACACGAAAAAGAAACATTGGCAGAACTGACTCAGGCCCGTACAATGGCAATGTCTGAAAACGGTGTGGCCAGTGCAGATGCACAAAACAAAATTTCACAAACGTTGAAAAGCTTGTTTGCCGTTGCTGAAAATTATCCCGAATTAAAGGCAAATCAAAATTTCTTGGAATTACAGCGCGAATTGGCGGATACAGAAACAAAGATTCAAGCAACACGTCAGTTTTATAATTCTGTCGTTATGGGGTTAAATACCCAGATTGAACAGTTCCCTTCAAATATTGTTGCGAATATGTTCGGTATTACGCCGGCAAAAATGTTCGAAATTGACGATGTTGAAAAAGTCGCACCCCAGGTTAAATTCTAAGTATGGTTCAAGATTTTACGCTGCACACACATACGATTGGTTTTGATGGTAAAAATACCATCCAAGAAATGGCAAATGCCGCAGAAGACAATGGTATGGAATTTATCGGTGTTTCAAATCACTTTATTTTACATCCGCAAATAAAGAATACCAAATTTTATGACTTTTCTGTGGCGGGTGGTTACAGTAATATATATCATGACAATCCAAATAAAATATATGATGAGTTCCGAAAACACTATGATGAACTGGAACAAGTTGCCGAAAAATCAAGAATAAAAATCTTAAAAGGAATGGAGTTAGATTATTTCCCGGCACAAAATAATCGACAGATACTAGATGCATTAAAGCCTGATTTTTTGATTGGTGCCAGTCATTTTATTGAATACAAGGGTCGTTTATGTAATATACACGACATGCAACGTGCAGAACCAAAATCACAGGATGAAATGATTGCGTTATATTGGCAGAAAATTAAAGAAATGGCTTGTTCAGGAATGTTTAACTGGTTTGCACATTTGGATTTGCCTGCACGCCTGAACTTGGGATTAGAAGATAAATGGATTAAACATGAATATGCGGCGGTCGAAGCAATTGCACGCAGTGGTCGACCGGTTGAGATAAATACAGCGTTATACAGACATGCCAAACGTCCGCACCCGTCACCACGCATTATGAAAATGTGTGCTGATATGGGTGTGCCAATGTTCCTATCTGATGACTCGCATCATATCAGTCAGTTGTGCCGAAATTTTCAAGACGCAAAAGAATATGCGGATAGTTTTGGTGTGAAATTGGTAGGAATAAACAAGATTATTTAATCGTTTGCACGCGGATGAGCATTGGCGTATATATTGGTAATTTCTGCCATATTTACCTTGGTATATAATTGTGTGGTAGACAGGGATGAATGTCCCAATAATTCTTGCAAACTTCGTAAATCAGCACCACCCGCCAACAGGGCTGTCGCAAATGTATGACGCAATGCGTGCGGTGTTACATAGTCTGGTAATTGCAGATAATGACGTAGGTTTTCAATAACCTTTTGTGCCATGCGTGGTGTCATTGGCAGACCACGAACACTGCGAAATAATTCGTCTGTCGGCATGTTTCCGAATGGGCGTACTTGAAGGTATTTATCGATTGCATTCCATACAGTTGGCAATACAGGGACCAAGCGTTCTTTGTTACCTTTTCCTGTGATACGTAATACATCTGGCCGTCCACGAACATCCATATTTTTTAATGATAGTGCTTCTGATATTCGCAGGCCGCATCCAAATAGTAAAAGAACCAATGCCCAATCTCGTGCGGCCAGCCATGGCTCTGTTGCGTCAATGTCGCGAATTGCACCGTGCATATGTTCGATATCTACGGGTTCAATTGCCTTGGATAATTTGCGTGGAACTTTTGGAGAAGATATTAAACCTATTGCGTCATTTTTTATATTGTGTTTGCGTGCCAAGAATTTATAAAAACTGCGTAATGAAGATAGTGCACGTGCCGTTGATTTATGTGACAGTCCACGTTTTTGACGATTGGCCAGATACGAACGAAAGCATAACGTATCTGCACGCGATAAATCACGTGGAAAGGGTGGGGAACCCAAAAAGTCTTGGTAGAATTTCAAGAAATCACGAATGTCACCTTCGTATGCGGTTGCAGTATGCGACGAATAGTTCTTCGTCTGTATTAGATATTCTATAAATTCTACGACTGTATCATTCAAAGCATGACCTTATTTAATTTCAAATGTTGCAGATACTGATACAGAAACATCTGTATCTTTGCTGATAATTGTACCGGTGGCTGTATCTGACATTGCCGCAGCTGTTACCATTTTTGTTCGCAACAGACCATTTTCTGGGGTTGATGGGCTGGTATTGCCATATGATACAGATAACAGGCGACCTGCACGTCTGTTATCGCCATCTGCCAAGGCATTTGCACGAGTGCGGGCGTTTTCAACTGCGACCGACAGGCATTTTTCCATTGCAGGTTTTAATGTTTCTGGGCTGGTGTACATACGCAGGTTTTCAGAAAATACATTTGTATTACCTGCGAAAGCGGATAGGATATTTTCAATTTCTGTAACATTGTTTGCAGATACTTCAACAGCGATGGTTGTTTCAATGCCCTGTACAACAGATTTTTGTTCGTCGCGATTCCATTCTGTTTTTTCATAAGAATTGAATTGGGTTGTCTGGACCTCAACCGGTTGAGATTTTAAATATTCCGTAATTTCTGTCATTTGTGCGGTGGCATCATGCATAGACTGTGCCGCAGTATCGGCCAATACGGTTACACGTAGTGTAATTGCGGTTTTGTCACGCGGAACAGATGTCAGACATTCGCCGCTGACAGTTATTGTGCGTATAGTGTCTTCGTGATTTAACAGTACAAACGATGCAAACACAGCCAAACAAACAATGATAAGTGCCAGTATACGTTTCATATATTCTCTCTCCTATAATTATATTTATTATCCCAACATAGCCTTTTTAACACGCGCCAGCGTTTCGGTTGCGACAGGTTTTGCGCGTGCGGCACCATTTTGCAAGATTTTTTCAATTTCATCTGTATTTGCCATCAGTCTTTCGTATTCTGCGCGTGGTTCGGCCAATACAGAATTTACCTTGTCGAACAAGATTGTTTTTGCGGTGCCGTAACCCATACCCCCACGACGGAACATTTCTGCGAATTCTGCGATTTCAGATTCAGACGCAAAGTGCTTATACAACTGATAAATCGTAGATTCATCAGGATCTTTCGCGTCTTCTGGTGTTTTTGAATCTGTGATAATTCGCATAATCTTCTTTTTCAGTTCTTTTTCAGGTGCCATCAGCGGAATAGTGTTGTCATAAGACTTGCTCATCTTTCTGCCGTCCAGACCCGGGATAATTCCAGTATCACGACCAATCACAGGTGTTGGCAGTTTAAAGGTTTCGCTAAATGTCTTGTTGAAATAGCCGGCAATATCACGTGCAAATTCAACATGCTGTTTTTGGTCTGCACCGACAGGCACAATATCAGAATTATACAGCAATATATCTGCTGTCATCAAAATAGGGTATGTATACAACCCCATATTGACACCTGCATCAACATCTTCGCCATTGGCGATATTTTTGTCCATCGCAGCCTTATAAGAATGTGCACGGTTCATCAGTCCCTTTGGTGTGATATTCATCAACAAAGTGTTTAATTGGTATATTTCATCTATATCAGACTGACGGAACAGGATTGCATTTTCCAGATTTAACCCCAATGAAATCAGAAGGGCTGCCGCCTGATAAGTATGTTCGCGTATTACTTTTGCATCGTGAATACTATTTAGCGCGTGCAAATCAGCGATAAACATAAAAGTTTTTTGTGTTTGCGATGCGGCAATTGCAGGTTTTAGGGCTGCAATATAATTACCAAAATGTGGCATGCCGGTTGGTTGAATGCCTGTTAAAACTATTTTTTCTGTACTTGACATAATAATTACCTTTTCTTGTGTTTAATTTTAATGAATTTTTGCTAAAAATGAAAGCCCAAAATAGAGCAGGGTATAAAAAACATTAGGCGGCAATGCGCCAACATTTATTTACTGAAAAGATAAATTTGTTTTTAAACATAACTAAATTATAAAACATAATTTTTACAAATTCAATAAAAATCCCCCAAACGGGGGATTTTTAGATTTCTGCACGAACTTCTTCGACTTCGTAACATTCAACACGGTCGCCTTCTTTCAAGTCATTATACTTGTCAAAAGACATACCGAATTCAACGCCACCAGAAACTTCTTTGACTTCGTTCTTTTCGCGACGCAGTTGGCCGATTTTGCCGTCGTATATAACAACGTTGTTACGCAACAGTCGTACGAATGCATCTTTCTTGACGATTCCTTCGGTCATACGGCAACCCGCAACGCGGATGCCTTTGCCAACTGTAAACAGGGCAATAACATCTGCGTATCCGATAAATGTTTCACGTTTTTCAGGTGCCAATTTACCAGACAAGATTTCTTTGATTTCGTCTGTGATACGATAAACAACATTGTGATATCTAATATCAACACCACCTGCACGTGCCATGTCACGAACAACAGAATCTGCACGAACATTAAACGCTATAATAATTGCACCAGACGCAGTTGCCAAACGAATATCGCCTTCGGTAATTTGGCCTACGCCGGATGACAGTATTTCAACGCCAACTTTGTTTGTGTTGATATCTTTGACCATATCTGCAATTGCTTCGACTGAACCCTGTACGTCTGCGCGCAAGATGATTGGCAATATCAGTTTTTTGTTATCTTCGCGTTTTGCGAACAGTTCTTCCAAGCTTGAACGTTTAACTGCATTTGCCTTGTCTTTGGCCTTTTGTGAACGGTATGCGGCAACTTCACGTGCCTGTGCATCTGTTTCCATAACGCGCAGTTCATCGCCAGCCCCCGGAACAGAGTCCAAGCCCAGTACAATCGCAGGCTGGCCAGGGCGGACAGATTTTACACGTTCACCGTTTGAGTTGATAAGACCACGTACACGGCCAAATGTTTCGCCAACAACGAATACATCACCAATTTTCAATGTGCCTTGACGCATCAAGACAGTTGCAACGGAACCCAAACCTTTTTCTTGTTTTGCTTCTACGACGTATGCAACAGCTGGCATTTCTGCGTCTGCTTTTAATTCCATCATTTCTGCCTGCAGCAAGATTGCTTCTTCCAGTTTATCCAATCCGATTTTCTTGGTTGCAGAAATTTCAACACATTGAACATCGCCGCCCATTTCTTCAACCTGAACTTCTTGTTGCAGCAGGTCTGTTTTTACACGCATTGGGTTTGCCTCGGGCAAGTCAATTTTGTTGATTGCAACAATAAATGGAACCTTGGCTGCACGAATATGGTTAATTGCTTCGATTGTCTGTGGCATGATTGAATCATTTGCAGCCACAACCAATACAACAATATCAGCCATCTGTGCACCGCGGGCACGCATTGCTGTAAATGTTTCGTGACCAGGCGTGTCCAAGAAAGTAATCATTGGGCCTGTTTGTGTTTTAACTTCGTACGAAGAAACATGCTGTGTAATACCACCAGCTTCGCCTGCGGCAACATTTGCGTTGCGGAATGCGTCCAATAAAGATGTTTTACCATGGTCAACGTGTCCCACAACAGTAACAACAGGTGCACGTGGAGTCATTTTTTCTGGATTTGGTTCGCGTTCCAAGATTTCTGCATATGGTTTTACATCGACACGTTTAACCGTTGCACCAAATTCACCAGCGATAAGTTCTGCTGTATCTGCGTCAATAGACTGATTTACAGATACCATCATACCCATTTCCATCAGTTTTTTGATAACATTACCTGCCTTTTCTGCCATTGCAGCAGCCAAGTCTTTGACAGTAATTGTGTCGCCCAGTGTAACGACGCGTTCTACCTTTTGCGGTGCAGAAAATACAGCACGTGCTTTTTCGCGAAAACGTTTTAATGAAGCTTCTGATCTACGACGGTTTGCACCACGCAGACCGATTTCATCTTCATCATCGCCGTCGCCGATAACGATATCTCGCAGATGGATTTTGCCGGACTTTTTAAAGTCTTTTTTAGAATTGTTGAATTTATTTCCGCGTTGTTGGTCATCATTGTCGCGATTTTTGCGCGCACCACCGGCAACAGCGTTATTTGTAAATACTTTTTGGTGTGGGGTGGGTTTAGAACGTGTTTGCTGTACTTCTTCGACAGGTTCAGATGCCTGAGCGGTCGTTTCACGTGCAGCCAACTGCGATTTTACCTTTTCATATTCGCGGTTTTCTCGTTCAATCTCAGCGGCACGTGCAGCACGTGCAGCTTCTTCTTCGGCCTCGCGTTTTTTGCGTTCTTCTTCGCGTGCCTTGGCAGCAGCCAACACCGCACGCAGTTTTTCATCTGCAGCATTTTTCTGTGCCACAGGCGCCTTTGGTTCGTCCCGCAATTCCTTGCTATCAGGTGCGATAACACGACGACGTCGTTCAACAAAAACGGCATCTCCCTTTTTGCTGCGAACTGCGTCAGTTGTTACAGATTTTCCAAGTGTCAGTGTTGCCATATATGCCACCCCGTTTCTTTTTATTTATTATTCTTCTACTTCTGTTTCTGGATTGATATTGTATGCGATTTCACGTGCCTTCATGATTATACGGCCGGCCAAGCGGTTAGACATTGAATCTTCGCCCAAGATTTCAATCAATTCATCTGTTGACAGGTCTGCCAAATCTTCCAGTGATTTGATACCTGCGTTACCCAATTGCATAATGATTGGGCGTTTGATAAATGTAAAGTTCAACAAGTCATCAGACATGCCCAGTTTATGACCGTTTTCAAGATAGTTTTGTTCAAGTTTATCCAGATATTCCTTTGCACGTTTCTGCAATTCAGCAGCCAATTCTGGGTTAAATCCTTCTATCCCTTCCAGTTCTGCGATGTCAACGAAAGCGATTTCTTCGATTGTGCGGAAGCCTTCGGTAATCAGCAATTGTGCAATCATTTCATCAACATCCAAGCCACCGATAAACAATTCTGTCTTTTCTTTGAATTCTTTTGCACGTTTTTCTTGTTCTTCGGTTTCGTTCATAACGTCAATGTTCCAGCCAGTCAATTGAGAAGCCAAGCGAACATTTTGTCCGCGACGACCAATTGCCAAAGACTGTTGATCTTCGTTTACAACAACAGCAGCACTGCGTGTGTCCTCGTCAACGATGATTTTTGCAACTTTTGCAGGTTGCATTGCATTTACGATAAATACAGCAGGGTCTTCGGAATACAAGATAACGTCAATTTTTTCACCATGACATTCGTTGATAACAGGTTGGATACGTGTACCTTTGATACCAACTGTCATACCAACTGCGTCAATAGATGGATCCTGTGTTTCCACAGCGATTTTAGCGTGTGAGCCTGGGGCACGTGCCACAGATTTAATTTTGATAATACCTTCATAGATTTCAGGAACTTCTTGAACAAACAGTTTTTCCATGAACATTGGGTGTGTTCTGGTCAAGAAGATTTGCGGCCCTGTATTTGAACGAACAACGTCCATAATCAGTGCACGAACGCGGTCGCCAACAGCCAACTTTTCCCCAGGGATAAGTTCTGTGCCTTTGATATACCCTTCGGCTTTGCCGTTGATGTCAACAAAAACGCTGCCGAATTCGATACGTTTAACAACGCCGCTGACGATATCGCCAATATCATCTTTGAATTCTTCAAATTGGCGGCCTTTTTCTGCATCACGTACGCGTGTTGTCATAATTTGTTTTGCTGTTTGGAATGCCATGCGTCCAAATTCTGGTTCTGGCAGTGCGTCTTCAACGACGTCGCCAACCGCTGGGTCTTTTGCATATTTTTTTGCCTGTGCCACAGTCAACATAGTGTTTGGGTTATATTCTTCGCCAGCAGCTTCGACAGATTCAATAACGTCGAACAAGCGTTTAACATAGATTGCACCGTTTTTGCGATCGATATTTGCGACGATATTAAATTCTTCGCCATATTTATGTTTCGCAATTTTTGCGATTGCGATTTCTAGTGATTCAATAACGATATCACGTTCAATTTGCTTTTCTTGTGCCAAAGAATCGATTGCCAACAGCAAATCCTGACGAGGCATAGATACAAAAGACATTTATTCACTCCTTTGCGTTTGTTTAGATGTCTTATTGAAAGAGCGGGGTTTTTCAACCCCGCCCTTAAAAAATTATTTAAGAACAAGCATTATTATATACGCGAATCGTAAAAATACAAGAAAAAAATAAAAGTCTAGCATTGTGAATTTTTTTGATTTATAATTCGGCTGCTATGATGAAAATACTAAGAAACTTGTTTATGCCAGCCGCAAGCAAAACAACAGCTGGTGCATTAGCGGCCAAATTTGGCCTAGAATTACGTGGTGATGCAAACGCACCTGTTCGTGGTGTTGCACCGATTGCAGATGCAAAATCTGGTCAGTTGGCTTTTTATTCCACAGAACAAAACAGTAATGCATTCAAGATTTTGCCGATATCTGTATTGGAAAATACGCGTGCAACCGTTATCTTGGTTCAGCCTGAAATGGCGAAACACGCACCTGCTGGTGCGACTTTGTTGATAACAGACAGTCCACGTGGAAATATTGTAAAAATTTTGGGTGAAATCTATCGTGAAAAGCCACGATATGGTATCAGTCGCCACGCATTTATCGAAGGCGGTGTATTCTTTCGCAAAAAACGCTCTAATTATGTTGGTCAGTTTGTAACAATTGAACGCGGTGCATCTATTGAACCGGGGGTCAAGATTTATCCAGGTGCGTTTATCGGACGTGGCGTTGTGCTGGGACGCAATACAATCGTACACAGTGGTGCTCATATCGAAAACGCGACAATTGGTGCAGACAGTGTTATAAATGCGAACGCTGTAATTGGTAAAGATGGCTTTGGTTACACCCGTCAACAGGGCACGAATGTATTTATTCCGCATGTTGGTCGTGTCGTTATTGGTGAACGTGTATCTGTTGGTGCGAACACTTGTATAGATCGTGGTGCGATGACAGACACAATAATTGGAAATGGAACCAAGATTGACAATTTGTGTCAGATTGCACACGGTGTTGTTGTGGGGTCTGAATGTTTCTTGGCCAGTGGCGTTGGGTTGGCTGGTGGTGTCGTTGTCGGTGATCGTGCATTATTAGGTGGTCATGTTGGTGTTGCCAATGGTGTCAAGATTGGAAATGATGCATCTGTTGGTGCAAACAGTGGTGTTTTTCGCAATATTCCAGATGGCGAAAGTCATATGGGCTATCCGGCAGGGCCAGGTACAGAATTTATGCGTCACTATGCATGGTTGCGTAAGAATTCCAAGAAATAATACGGGGTACAGACATGATTGCAGGTACAAAAGAAATAGAAAAGATAATTCCACATCGTGGCGATATGCGTATGGTTGATGAAATACGCGAATATTCTGATACCAGCGCGGTTGGTGTAAAGTATGTACGCGACGATGAATTCTGGTGTGCGGGACACTTTCCTGGCAATCCAATTATGCCAGGCGTATTACAGGTCGAAGCGTTGGCACAAACTGCGTGTTTTGTTGCATTCAGTCGTTTGTCAGATGAAGAACGTAAAAACATGTTGGGCTATTTTACCACAATGGAAAAGATTAAGTTTTCACATATGGTTCGCCCAGGAGACAAGCTAGAATTACATGTTGAATTATTAGTTACGAAGATGAGCCTTTATAAATTCCATGGTATTGCGATGGTAGCTGGGAAAAAGGTGGCAGAATCAACGTTTACCGCGGTTTTACAAAAAGTTGAAAAATAAAAAAATGTGGCAATCGCCACATTTTTTTATCGCACAATGAATATTTTCCATTTATAGTATAGTTAAGTCCAATATAACAACACAAAAAGGAAAGAAAATGAAAAAGAATTTTTTATCTGCATTGTTATTTTCGGTTTTGCCTGTTGTATCGTACGCAGTAATGCCATACACAGGTGCGTATCAAACAATAGATGACGAAACAAATTCTCCAAAATCGATTGTTTATTTATATGAATATTTTGACGGCGACGATGTTGAATTGGCGGGTCGTATTATTGCACTGTATAACGCAGACGGTACAATTTCAGAAACATTGACAAACCCAACACGCATCGCAGACAAAGTTCCAGGTTTCCCGAAAATGGTTGGTCTGGACATTATTTGGGACATGGAATGGGAAGATGACGAACGTGAATACGAAGACGGCAAGATTATGGATCCAAAAACAGGTAAAGTATATTCCAGTGTAATTTGGCAGAAAGAGCCGAACAAACTGAATGTTCGTGGCAAGATTGGGCCATTTGGTCGCACCCAGCATTGGAATGCGATTGAAAAAACTCAATTGCCAGAAGATTTGCAAAACTTGGATGTCAGCACTTGGCAACCAACCCGTAAATAAATCAGCGGTTATAAAAAATCCCCCAAACGGGGGATTTTTTTACATCATTCCTGGCATGCCACCAGCCATTGGTGGGGTGGCAGGTTTTTCTTCGGGTATTTCTGTCATAACGGCACCAGTGGTCAGCATTACACCAGCTGTGCTTGCCGCTGATGCGATTGCTGTCTTTACGACCTTGGCAGGGTCGATAATACCAGCTGCCATCATATCAACATATTCACCTGACTGTGCGTTGTATCCAAAGTTATAATCAGATGATTCCATAACTTTGCCGACAACAATTTCGCCAGATGTGCCAGCGTTTTCAGCAATCTGGGCACATGGTGCGATAATTGCACGACGTACGATATCTATGCCGACATTTTGGTCTGTGTTTGTACCTGTTAAATTTTCCAATGCTTTGACCGCACGTACCAAGGCGATGCCGCCACCGGCAACAATACCTTCGGCCACAGCGGCACGTGTCGCAGCCAGTGCGTCATCAACACGGTCTTTCTTTTCTTTTACTTCGACTTCGGTCATGCCACCAACCTTGATAACAGCAACACCGCCGACCAATTTTGCCAATCTTTCAGACAATTTTTCGCGGTCATAATCACTTGTTGATGCGGCAATAGCAACGCGTATTTCATCAGCACGTGCGTCAATCGCGGCCTTGTCGCCACCACCATGTGCCAACAGGGTAGAGTCTTTAGAAACGACAACTTTCTTTGCACTGCCCAATACCATTGGGCTGATGTTTTCAAATGTCATGCCCATATCATCAGAAATAACAGTTGCACCTGTAACAATTGCGATATCTTTCAGCATTTCTTTGCGTCTGTCACCAAATCCTGGGGCCTTGACTGCACAAACTTTCAGCCCACCACGCAGACGGTTCAGAACCAATGTTGCCAAAGCTTCGGATTCAACGTCTTCAGCAATAATCAACAATGGTTTTCCGGATTGGGCAATTGGTTCCAAGATAGGTAACAATGCTTGCAATCCTGTGATTTTCTTTTCAGAAACCAAGATTTGTGCACCATCTAATTCGGCCAACATTTTTTCGCTGTTTGTAACAAAGTAAGGCGACATAAATCCTTGGTCAAACTGCATACCTTCAACAACATCTATTTCTGTGTCCAAACCTTTGGCTTCTTCAACAGTAATTACGCCTTCTTTGCCGACACGTTCCATTGCGTTTGCAATTTTTTCGCCGATGTCAGAATCCGAGTTCGCAGAAATAGTCGCGACCTGTGCGATTTCACTGCTGTCTTTGACAGGACGTGCGTGTGCATCGATATCTGCGATAACAGCTGCAGTTGCCATGTCGATACCGCGTTTAACATCCATTGGATTCATGCCTGCTGCTATAACACGACGGCCTTCGCGGATAAGTTTTTGTGCCAATACGGTTGCTGTTGTTGTGCCGTCCCCTGCATCATCGCCTGCCTTTTTGGCAACTTCTTGCACCATACGTGCACCAATGTTTTCCTGTGGGTCTTTTAATGACACAGCCTTGGCCACAGTAACACCGTCTTTGGTTGCAACGGGTGTACCATATGATTTTTCAATAACGACTGTGCGACCTTTTGGACCCATAGTAATTTTTACAGCATTAGCCAGTTTATCAACGCCAGCTGCCATTTTTTCAGTATCAAAAATAATATCTTTTGCCATATTCTTTCTCCGTCTTTATTCCAAGATACCCAAAATATCTGTTTCTTTGATTAAAACATAATCGCGTCCATCTATCTTAACTTCGTTTGCTGTTGCTGCCCATTTTGCGAACAAAACAACATCGCCTGCTTTGACAGACATTGGTATTAAATCATCGCCGCTGTATGTGCCGTTGCCAGTTGCAATAACACGACCACGTGATGGTTTTTCCTTGGCATTATCTGGGATAATAATTCCGCCGGCAGTAATATTTTCTTCTTCGATTCTTTCCAGCAGAACATAATTATGTAAAGGTTTAAACATATATAATCTCCTTTAACTTTAAAACCTGTGCTATAGATATAGTCTAAAAAAGGTTGATTTCAAGTCTGTATTTTAATAAGATAAAACCGAAAAACAAGGGGAATATAAATATGTACGATAAGAACAATGTCTTTGCGAAAATAATCCGTGGGGAAATACCGTCAAACAAGGTTTGTGAAAATGAATTTGCGATGTCTTTTTATGATGTAAATCCTGTGGCAAAAACGCATGTTTTGGTTGTGCCTCGTGGTGAATATATGAACATGTTTGATTTTCTGCATAATGCAACTTATGCAGAACAGACGGGATTCTGGGATTGTGTCAAAGAAACTGCACGTAAAATGAATTGTGATGATGCGTGTAATATTATCGCGAATGTTGGTCGTGGCACGTTATTTTATCAAAGTGTTCCGCACTTTCATTTGCATATAATTGCGGGCGAAAAAATCCAAGACTTTTCAGATAGTGCACAATAAAAATGAAAATAAATGTACGCGTTATCCCACGGGCAAAAATAAATCGGGTCGAAGTCCAATCCGATGGTGTTGTGCGTGTGCATACAACAACTGCGCCAACTGATGGCAAGGCAACAAACGATGTAATAAAAATGCTGGCGGAACACTATGGTGTTCCAAAAACCAGCATAAAATTACTGCGTGGTGCAACGTCACGCGATAAAGTCTTTGAGCTTTAATAATTCAAAATCTGTTCTGTCAGTTCTGCAACTGTATTTGCAGTATAAAAACGATAATGGTCTGTTTTTACAACAAAACCACAATCCATCATATGCTTTACCAGTTCGCCCAAAGGTGCCCAGAAATTATTAGTGTTCAAAAAGAATAAAGGTTTATCTGTTTCTCCAATCTGTTGCATGGTCATAATATCAGACAGTTCATTTAATGTGCCGATACCGCCCGGCAAAATAATAAATGCATCAGACATATCGAACATAATTTGCTTACGCTCATTAACGCCGTCAACAACCTGCATTTCAACATCTGCATGTGCTGGTTCTTGTAATGCGATAACATAATCTGTGGAAACGCCTTTGACAATGCCACCGTTTTCCAAAGCACCATTTGCCACAGTTCCCATCAGACCAACATCGCCACCACCAAATACCATGCGAATACCGTTTTTAGCCAGCATTTGTCCAACTGCATACGCATCTTTTTTAAATTGTGGGTCACAACCGAACTGATGACCGCAATATACCGCAATAGATTTTAATTTTTTTACCATTGTATTTTTCCTTTATTTTTGGAAATTATATCATAAAATAAGCCAACAATGAATGAAAAGTTTTTAAATTTTATCAGCAATTATAAAGACAAGCGTCTAGCCGTCGCGGTCAGTGGTGGCGTTGATTCTGTATGTTTGCTGCATTGGTTGGGGGCAGCGAATATGAATATTACTGCGTTGCATGTAAATCATGGTTTGCGTGACGCGGCAGATACAGAAACAAAATATGTTGCAGATTTGTGCAAAAAATTAAACATCCCATGCCAGATTTTTTATTGGACAGGCGATAAGCCGGTGTCGGGTTTAGAGGCAGCTGCCCGTGATGCACGCTATAAATTCATGACAGATTGGTGTGTGGAAAATAATATTGACGCATTATTGGTCGCACATCAAGCAGACGACCAAATTGAAACTTTTTTAATGAACTTGTCACGTGGTAGTGGTGTAAACGGGTTGTCTGCAATGCAGGCAGAATCATATCGCGATGGGGTCAAGATTGTTCGCCCATTGTTGGGCGTGTTTCGCAGTGAACTGATTAGATATTGTGATGATAATGGGATTAAATATTTCTGCGATGAAATGAATGATGATGAAAACTATACGCGCGTAAAAATTCGCAAGAATCGTCATTTGCTGTCAGAAAAACTTGGAATCAGTGATGAACGCATTTTACTGGCTGTGGAAAACCTGTCACGCGCCCGTTGTGCGTTGGATCTTGATGTTTCATCACGTGTAAAATCGGTATTGTATGACAACTATGCATTATTTTCAGATTCTTTTCTGTTTGACGTACCGACCGATATTAGTTTAAAATCATTGGGCGTTTTAATTCAAACAATTGGGGGGAATAATTATCAGCCACGCTTGAATTCGTTGACCTTTGCACTAGGTAAATTAAAGTCAGACTGTAAATTTACGCTGGGACATTGTACGGTGCGACGTTTCAAGAATCAGATTTTAATTGTCCCCGAAGGTGCAAAAACAAGTATTAGGAAAAAAAATGAAAAAATTAAAAGACTTCAAAAAATTAAACCAAGTAAATAAACCTAAACGTGATCATTCGTCAATGTTCTTGGCGATGTTCTTTGTTTTGATGGCTGCGGTTGCGGTGCGTGTTTATATGTTAGATAATACGCCTGTGAATATGGGGAATGCGGGCGAAACAATAACTGTATCTCGTCCGATTGAATTATCTTTTTCTGATGTTATTAGACGTGCAGATGAAATTAAAACAATGGAAATTCGTGGCGACAATGCGTCTGGTATGTTAAAGGACGGTACGAAATATGATGCAACAATCACATATGATCCAGAAATGTTGGCAAAACTAGCAGAAGGTGGTACTGCAATAACGATTGATACATCAAAAACATTTATGGAAGGCTTAATGACATTTGCACCGTTGTTGCTGACATTACTGTTTATCTTTTGGATTATACGTGGTTTTCGTCGTGGTGGCCCTGGGGGGGTTGGACGCAGTCTGGTTGCACAAAACCCAACCAAGATTGCCACAGGCAAACCAAAAACAACATTCAAAGATGTTGCAGGTATCGATTCTGAAAAGCAAGAATTGTCAGAAATTGTTGATTTTTTAAAGAACAAGGACAAGTATAAAAGTCTTGGTGCACGTGTTCCACGTGGTGTATTACTGTCGGGTCAGCCGGGGACTGGTAAAACACTGTTGGCACGTGCAATCGCAGGCGAAGCGGACGTACCATTCTTTGCAGCGTCTGGTTCTGATTTCTCTGGAATTATAGTTGGGCTTGGTGTCGCCAAGATTAAAGAAATCTTTGAAATGGCAAAGCGTAATGCCCCATGTATTTTGTTCATAGATGAAATAGATGCAATTGGTCAAAAACGTTCAACACACTCTTATAACGACCAAGACCGTGAACAAACATTAAATCAGTTGCTGATTGAAATGGACGGTTTCGCGAATGATACAGGTATTATCGTAATTGGTGCAACAAACCGTGTTGATATGCTGGATGCGGCTTTGTTACGTCCAGGTCGATTTGATCGTCAGGTTTATATTGAATTGCCGGATATGGCAGGTCGTCGTGAAATCTTGGATTTGTATGCCAAGAAAGTAAAAATAGGCGATGGTGTAAACTTGCAAGATGTTGCACGTGGCACCACAGGCTTTTCAGGTGCAGATTTGGAAAACCTGTTGAACGAAGCAGCATTGCACGCTGTCCGTAATGGTCGCAGTGAAATTACCCCAGACGATATGGAAGAAGCTCGTGATAAAATCATTATGGGGCCGCGTAAAATCCGTAAAATGCGTCCCGAAGATATCAAACTGACTGCATATCACGAAGCAGGGCATGCGTTTGTAAGTTTGATGTATGCCGATATTACAGACCCAATCCACAAGGCGACGATTATTCCACGTGGTCGTGCACTGGGTATGGTTCAGCATTTGCCAATCGACGATAAAGTTTCAATGACTTTGGACGAAGTGCGTGCAAATTTGGCCATATACTTGGCAGGACGCAGTGCCGAAGAATTGTTCTTTGGTGCGAACAAAATTACAACTGGTGCAGAAAGCGATATTGCCATGGCAACTCGTTTGGCACGTTATTCAATTACAACAGCGGGCTTGTCGCCACGTGTTGGTTTGGCGGCAATAAATCAGGTCGGGACATTTGGTATTCGTGGTGCGCTGGAAAACGCATCAGAAAAGACAGCAGAATTGGTTGATAATGAAATCAAGGCTTGGCTAGATGCTGCACACAAGGATGCAACAAAACATCTGCGTCAGAATAAAAAGACCGTTGAAAAACTGGCAAAAGCATTGCTGGAACATGAAACATTGACAGGCGAAGAAATTCGTGAAATTGTTTTTGGAAAAAAGCAAAAAACAGCTAAAAAAACGGTCAAGAAAAATGCAACAAAAACTAAGAAATAATAAATTTGAGCTGATTCAAATGCCACCCCAGAACACACAGTCTGTGATTGTGCGTTCGGGAACGGATTGCATTGTTTTTGACCCGTGGGGGTTGGCAGATGACTGGGCAAATGTGTTAAATGAACGCGGATTAAAACTGCACGCAATTTATGTAACGCATGGTCATCCAGACCATATATCTGCGGCACCCAAACTGGCAGAAATGTTTAATGTTCCATGGTTTTTGCATAATGCAGATTTTAGATTGGTTGGCTGGGGAAATGATTTATTGACTTATTTCGGTTTGCCACAAATTACAATCAGTGATGTTCGTCCAACAGTCTTGGATTTATCAGATATAGCAGTTTTGCCAAATTTACATATGCGTATTATTGAAACACCTGGGCATACCCCTGGGGGTGTGGCGTATTATTTCCCAGATGAACAGGTAATAATAATCGGTGACACATTGTTCCAAGAATCTATTGGTCGTTATGATTTGCCGGGTGGCGATAAAAATATGTTGTTGAAATCGATTGCGAATCTGTATAGTTTGCAATTGCCTGATGAAACCGAAGTTATTCATGGTCATGGTATGGCGACAACGGTTGAATGGTTGCAAAAGAATAATCCTTATTTTCACGCATAAATTTAAGATTTTTGTTCACTTTTAAAATATGTGTGCTATTGTTCCAGCATGACAGAAAAAACATATTCGGGCTTTGTGGCGATAATTGGCCCAACAAACGCCGGCAAAAGTACATTATTAAATCAAATAATGGGACAAAAGGTTTCCATCGTTTCGCACAAGGTTCAAACCACGCGAACTCGTCTGCGTGCGGTAAAAATGGTGGGCGATAAACAGTTGATATTCGTTGATACACCTGGGGTTTTTAAACCTTCACGTCGCTTGGACAGGGCGATGGTTGCAGCTGCAATGGATGCGGTAAGTGATGCAGATGCAATATTGCTGTTGGTTGATGTAACCAAGGGTATAACTGAAACAATCCGCACATTGGCGGACAAAATCAAAGACCGTCCGAATATCTTTGTCGCATTGAACAAGGTTGATGCAATCGCCAAGTTAGATTTATTGCCAATGGTGGCCGAGATTTCAAATATTGCACCATGGTCTGAAATATTTATGGTATCTGCGTTAAAGAACGACGGAATTGACGCGATGTTGAATTCTTTGGCGGCTGTTATGCCAGAGAGTCCATATTTATTTGATACTGTTGATGCACCAGACGTTCCAGATGAATTGTATCTGGCAGAATTGACCCGTGAAAAGATTTATAAATACATCCACCAAGAATTGCCATATCATATAAATGTTGTAACAGAACGCGTTGATGTTGATGACCAGGGTGTCTTGGATATATATCAAAAGATTGCGGTTCGCAATGACGGCCATAAAAAGATTGTTGTTGGTCGTGGTGGTACACAACTAAAACAAATAGGAACTGCGGCACGCCATGATATTCAGAATCAGTGGGGGGTAAATGCACGCTTGCACTTGTTTGTGCGTGTTGAACCGGATTGGGAAGAAAAAGCAGAAAACTACACAGACCAAGGTCTGGAGTTCGGTAAGTAAAAAGAGGTTTAAATATGTCGTTATATAAACGTGCTTTCCCATATGTATTAGCAGGTGCTGCATTGGTTATGCCGTCATGTGCATCGCAAAAAAATGTTACAATTCCGACAACAGCCACGGTTGTGAATATAACAGATTATATCTATTTAGATCAGAATGGTGATGGTGCGGTTGATAATTGTTTGTATGTCAATGGGAAAAAGCAGGATAATAACCAATGTTATTTCCATGATTATATTCAAATTGGCGATACATTAAAATTTCGCACATCAAATAAAAGACTGATAAATTTGAATGCTAGCGGGCCATGCCCTAATGTATTGTTAGATTCTGTAAACAATCGTTCATTTGAAGATTTAGAAAAACTGTATAAACAAAATAAAATGCGTGCAGAAATTGGTCAGTCAAGACAGAGGTAACAAAGGGTCAAATAATGGCGAAAAAAAACAAAAAACGATCAAATAAAAAGCAAGAAAAAGTTGTTGTAGAACAGCCGACTGTGACAGCGAATGCTCAACAGCCGAAAAGGGGATGTACAATACCATTGATTGGTGGTTGTTTAGTTCCAATAATCTTTTCTGCATTGGTTGTGCTGGCTGTTCGTGAATGTAAGCGGTCTGGTGTCAGATTGGAACAAGAACAAATCAAATTGCAACAAATGAAAGATGGTACGCTTGTAAATACAGATACTGTAAAAACAATATCTATTTCGCAGCTGCAAGAATTTCAAAAAGTAAGATAAGCTAAAGGTTGTATTATGACATTGAAAGAAAAGTTTGAATTAAGAGAAAAAGTATACCAAGAACAACATAGGTTCGTTCGCAATATAGAACTGGGTGCATTGGTTGCGATCGGTGTATTTTTTACAATTGCACTTCCTGTATCACGTGCAATTGCATTTCCAACAAAAAAGTGCAAAGTATGCTATGTAGATCGTGTTTCACACACCATAGAGGTTGAAAATACAAAAAAAATTGCAGATTATTACACTGTTTATTATGGCTCTAATGATAGTGTTTTAAAGTATATAAGATATGGCGATATATTAAATTGTACTGGCCCCAGAGATTCCAAACTGTTTTTCTTTGGCACCGATGTATCAAAGATAAACGGCATAAAAACAAAAAAATATTTTGAACAACAAAAAAGCAAAACAAGGTAATGATGCTGACTACATCTGATTTTGATTTTGATTTACCAACTGATTTAATTGCGTCGCATCCGCTGCCCCAGCGTGATGCGTCGCGTATGTTAGTGGTTAAAGAAGAAAAAATATCAGATAAACATATTCGTGATTTCTTGGACTACTTGCAGCCGGGTGATGTTGTTGTTTTTAATAACTCACGCGTTATACCGGCACGCTTTATTGCAGATGGCAAATATGAAATAACACTGCATACTGCCACAGATGATGGTTGCTGGCTGGGACTGTGCAAGCGGTTTGGTAAGATTGCTGTTGGTTCGCAATTATCACTGGACGACGGAACGAAAATACAGATTGTTGAAAATACAGACAGTGGTCTGAAAATCAAATTCTTGTGCGATAATGTTTTTGATGTCTTGGAACGCGTTGGCAAAATGCCGTTGCCGCCATATATGAAACGCGAAGAGCAATCCGAAGATCGTGAACGTTATCAGACTGTATATTCATCACCTTTGGGTTCAATGGCGGCACCAACCGCAGGTCTGCATTTTACTAATGAATTATTAGATGGAATCAAACAGCGTGGTGCACAAATTGTAAATGTTACATTGCATGTTGGGGCAGGTACATGGATGCCCGTTAAGACAGAAAATTTATCAGAACATAAAATGCACAGCGAATGGTGCTGTATAACAGATGAACAGGCAGATATAATAAATAATGCAAATCGTATTATCGCAGTTGGTACAACGTCAATGCGAACATTGGAAAGTGCTGCACAAAATGCACCAGAAGGCACGCGTGTTGCACCTATTTGTGCGAATACATCTATATTTATTACCCCAGGCTATAAATTCCGTGCGGTTGATGTGTTGCTGACGAACTTTCATTTGCCAAAATCAACATTGTTTATGCTGGTTTCTGCTTTCGCGGGTTTGGATGAAATGAAGGCTGCCTATAAACATGCAGTTGATGAAAAGTACAGATTTTTTAGCTATGGCGATTGTTGTTTATTATTCAAAAAGGATGGATAATGTCATTAAAATTTAATTTGATTGCAACAGATGGTAATGCACGTCGCGGTTCGGTTGAAACTGCACATGGTACATTTCAAACACCTGCATTTATGGCGGTTGGTACGGCTGCAACGGTCAAAGCCTTAACCATGGAACAGGTTGCCGCAACCGGCACCCAAGTTATTTTGGGTAATACATATCATTTGATGATGCGTCCTGGTGGTGATTTGGTTGAAAAAATGGGCGGTTTGCATAAGTTTGGTGGTTGGCAAGGACCTATTTTAACAGACAGCGGTGGTTTTCAGGTAATGAGCCTTTCGACATTGACCAAAATGAGTGAAGAAGGTGTTCAATTTACATCTCACTTTGACGGTGGCAAAAAGCACTTTTTGCGTCCCGAAGATTCTGTACATATTCAGTATCAGTTGGATTCGAATATTACAATGGTTTTGGACGAATGTTTAAAGTTGCCAGCCGAACGTGCACGTGTTGAAAAAAACGTTGATATGGTTACGCGTTGGGCAAAACGCAGTAAAGATGCCTTTGTTGACAGGCCAGGATACGGTATTTTTGGCATTGTCCAAGGGGCAGATTTCCCAGATTTGCGTGAAAAGTCTGCACGTGAATTGACGGCAATTGGTTTTGATGGTTATGCAATTGGCGGTTTGGCTGTTGGCGAACCACAAGACGTTATGTTTGATATGATTGCAACAACAACGCCATTATTACCTGCTGACAAGCCACGATATTTAATGGGTGTTGGTACACCGTTGGATATTTTGGGTGCGGTTGAACGCGGTGTTGATATGTTTGACTGTGTAATGCCAACACGTGCAGGTCGTACAGCCCAGGCATTTACCAGACATGGCACAATGAATATGCGTAATGCAAAGTTCCGTGAAGATAACACTCCACTGGACGATAAATGTGGCTGTCCTGCATGTAAGTTATCACGTGCGTATATTCATCATTTAATAAAATGTAATGAAATTTTGGGTGCGACATTACTTACACAGCATAATTTATGGTTTTATCAAGATTTAATGCGTGATATCAGAAACGCGATAGAGCAGGGTAGCTTTGCCCAATTTAAGTCAGAATTTATAAAGAAATATACGGGCAAAGATAATTAAATAAAAAACAAAGGAAAAAGGGGGAATATATGGTAAAACAGAAAAAGCAGGTCGAAGTCATTGATATGGGTGGTGTCAAGACTGTCGCAAAAAAGAAATCTTTTGTCACGATGACAAAGCGTACTTTTACAATTATAACGATTGTATGGTTTGTCTTGCTGGCATGGTTACCATTACATGTAAAAAATACATATTCTCAACCTATAAAGAAATCTATTGTTGTGTCAATGTTCTTTGATTTGCAAAAGGGCATCGTAGAACAGTACGAAGCGTTGTTGGATTCTGTGGCAGACAGTATAAATCTGGAAAAACCAATCGCGATTGCAATTGACAAGGTTAAATTGGCAGAAAAGGGCGTGGACAAGGTCACAAATACTACAAAGGCAGCCAAAGAAAAAACAGCAGCTGTATCTGAAAAGACAAGCGGGGTTAAAAAACTGACTGGCCTCGCAAATAAATTCGGAGTTAAAACAGATAGTGTTGATAAGGCTGTTGCAAATGTCGATAAAACTGTTGAATCTGCAAATAAAACAATCGTATCTGTTGATGATATGGCGAAAAAGGTCAATCAACAGCTGGATAAAATAAAATCAGATTTAACACGTGTTGCCCAGACAGAATTTGATACAATGTTGGATGGTGCAATTAAAACTGCGCTGGATAAACAGTCTGGTGGATTGGGGACGACATTGCTGACAAATTATGGTATTGAACATGTGTATCCATGGCGTCCATCCAGTTGGGCAACAGCGACCAAGATTTATAATGACTTGGCGGCTTCTGATGTGACAACAATAACAGTAATTACAAATACAGTTGATAAATACTTTGGTTATGTCGCGTGGGGATTGGTCGCAGCCACGTGGGCAATTGGCTTATACTTGTGGTTGCTTGTATCTAAAAAGGTCAAGGCAATGATAAAGCCATTTAATGTTTGTCCACGTTGCGGTCATACATATGCAGACAAACGCACTGCGCTGGGAATATTAAAGGTTTTTCAGCCGTGGAAATGGTTCTAAATAACAGGAGTATAAAATGGCAGACACAAACGTAAATATTACAAATACATCACCAAAACTGATGGCGATTTGTATGATGTTGATTATGATGAATACATGTATGTCTATGGTGCAACAAGAACGGGTCGCCACAACACAAAAACAGCAACTGGAACAGGCGAAAAAGCAATATACGCTGGATTCACTGCGGTACGAAAATATGCTGCGTTTCCAAGACGAGTATTTAAAAGCCACTGCCAAGCAACATGCGACAGACTCTCTGTTAAACGTGGCGGCACGTGAACTGGGACGTGACATTCGTGCAAAAACGAAACAGTCTGAAAAAGTACTGAATTTTGCCAAACAGAATGTAAAACAAAGATAATAAAAAAAGTACTTGCAATTGCAAAAAATATATGTCAATATATACCACGCAATGCGAGCGTAGCTCAGTTGGCTAGAGCGCAACCTTGCCAAGGTTGAGGTCGAGGGTTCGAGCCCCTTTGCTCGCACCAGGATTTATAAGGCCGTCCGCATGGACGGTTTTATTATAAAAAATACAGGGTACATAAGATTATGAAATGTTTTTTAAAACGTTTTAATTAATACAGTGCGACCAACAGAAAATAAACTGCGGGCGCACTGTTATGCGTCCGTTTTTTAATAAAAATACAATAAAGGGAAATAAAAATGGCAGAAAATACAACACCAATATCAACAAACGAATTGACTGCACGTTTGCAAAAGGCTGAAAATATCAAGGCACGCGATGGCGTTGTATGGAAAGATAAATTTGACCGTACGCATACTATTGAAAATGCACGCGAATTACCAGATGATACACCTGTAAAGTTGGCAGGTCGTGTAACTGCACTGCGTTGGTTGGGAAAATTGATGTTTGGTCGTATTTACGACATCAACGGTGAAATTCAGTTTTCTATGTCACGCGAAGAACTGGGCGAAGAAAATTACAAATTTATGAATGCAAATGTTGACTTGGGGGACTTTATCGGCATCACAGGTGTTTTGTATCATACAACAGCTGGCGAATTGACGGTTAAGGTATCAAATTATGAAATCTTGGCCAAGGCACTGCGTCCATTGCCAGAAAAGTATCATGGTTTGACTGATATGGAAACAAGATATCGTCAGCGTTATTTGGATATTATTTCTAATCCAGAAGCACGCAATGCATTGTTGGGTCGTTTCAAGATGACACAATATTGGCGTGATTATATGAACAGAAATGGTTTCTTGGAAATTGAAACACCTGTATTGCAGAATGTTGCGTCTGGTGCGGCTGCGCGTCCATTTACAACACACCATAATGCATTGGATACAGATTTCCAACTGCGTATTTCCCCAGAATTGTTCTTAAAGCAGGCAATTGGTGCCGGTTTTGACCGCGTGTACGAAGTTGCCAAAGACTTTCGTAACGAAGGTATGGATGCGACACACTTGCAAGAATTTACAATGGTTGAATGGTATGTTGCATACTGGGATTACAAAGACAATATCAAATTCACATGGGAACTGATTCAAGAGTTGTTGATGAAGTGCCGCGGCACATTACAGATTGAATACCAAGGCACACCATTGGATTTCAGCAAATATGAAATGTTGGATTACACAGCCAAGATGAACGAATTCTTTGGGTGCAATATTTTGGACTTTGATGATGTTGATGTTTTACGTCAAAAGTTGGTTGACGAAGGTATGTTCCCAATGTCTGAATTGGAAGATTTAAAGTCAATTCCAACCTTGGTTGACTATGTTTACAAGCGTAAAATCCGTGGCAGTATTGTAAATCCAACATTCTTGTACAATTATCCTGCGTATATGATGCCATTGGCACGTCGTAATGATGCAGACGAACACAGAATTGATATGTATCAGTTGCTGGTATGTGGTGCAGAAATCTGCAAGGGTTATTCAGAACTTGTAAATCCAATCCAACAATTGGCAGCGTTCGAAGAACAGGCCAAGAATATCGCAAATGG
>JBKSMR010000056.1:0-4469 GCA_046881895.1 Alphaproteobacteria bacterium | reverse complement strand
TGGCTCGGGCAGTTGGACTCGAACCAACGACATACGGATTAACAGCAAGTTCTTGATTTCAGGGCTTTTTTTACAGCATGTCGTGTTGGCCCAGATTTCCGCCACTTTTTGCACATATCTGTGTATGCGCCGTATAGCTGTTTTTTAGTATGTAGCAATTATGTAGCAAAAAAATTGCACCCCCGTATACCCACAAGTGTCTAAATCATACAAAAATGACGTCCACCAAAATGAAATTACGGAATGCGTTTGTCGGGCAATAATCATACCTTGAATGCGGGTGACATACGGTTGATTTCTGTTTTATCAAATTTATTATACAGCAAATCGCACTAAAAAGAAAGAGACATCACATCGGATATAAAAATAAGAGGTTTATTATTGGTATTAGCCACCCTAAAAAACATGAAAAATCCCAAAATTCGATTCGGGGCAAAAGTTTGATTTTTTGGTTGGGTGCCGTCGATGAGCCGTTGTTTCAAAAACTGACAAAATATGATTTAATACTATTTAGATGTGTTTTAATGTAGTTTTGATACATTATGATACAAATTTTTTTAGTAAAAACAGGACGTTTTTTGCTAGTTTTTCAAGACTTTTACTTTTTTATGTGCTATAAATTATATGTACAAATATAAAAAGTTGTTGTGATATCAGATTGTATAAAGCGACCTTTTTATATCTTACAAACCATATTGAAACCCAAAGGAGAATAACATGGATTACCAATTCATGAACCATGGGGGACAAGAGAGAGATACAAGACAGTGCGCCCTGAACAAGGAAGCGCTTAAAGACAGACTGTTTACACCAAAGCAATTAGCTGACTATCTTTGTTCGTCTGTTTCGGCATTAAGCCAATATCGTGCACTGGGGATTGGACCTGCGTACTTCAAGATCGGCAAAATGGTACGTTACCCCCTGTCTGAGGTAAATAAGTGGCTGGAACAAAAAAGAAGCGATAAAAAATAGCTGTTTCTGCTGGATATTATGTTTTTATCGTGCATTGTGTGTTTGTAATAAAGGAGTGCACACATGGCAGAACAATGGAAATGCTATACAAAGCCGTTTCGGGACACTTGGATACATCTGTTGCATTCAGATGTTAACCTGCAGGTCAGCGACGGCACCATCCCAGGATTATTCCTGCGATATTCTGCGGCAACACGCAATATTCGGTTTTTCCTGGGATGTAAAATAGATAACAAGAAATGCAATATTTTTATAGGCCGCTACAGAGATTATTCTATCAAAGATATTCGTGATATGGCGTGGAATATGCGGCATCAAATTGCCCAAGGCGAAGACCCGCGCAGAAAAAGAATAGAAGAACAACTGAAAGAAAAAGAAACGCTGGGTGAACAGGTAAAAGTACTGTTCCCGCAATATATGGACAAATATTCCAAAATATACAAGAAGCCACGAACCCAGGATTCTAATTGGGGGCAATATAGATTATATTTAGCGCCTATGTTTGATAAGCTGTACATACGCCAAATAGAAGAAAAGCATGTAATGGACGCCTATGCCAAGTGGGTAAAGAAAACGTCATTCTCAACCGCGAACAAAGCGCTGTCTCTGTTCTCTAATTTCTGGGATTGGTGCGAAATGTATAAATACGTAGATCGCAATACAAACCCATGCAAGTATGTTCGCAAAGGTTCAAACAAAGTTTATAAGCCACAAATACTGGACCAAGACGGTTATCGTGCATTATCGCATGCGCTGGATGTTGGGCCCCAGGTATCTAAAATGCACCCACGGTTATTCAATGCGTTGCGGGTGCTGATGCTGACTGGGTGTCGTGCGTCTGAAATAACCGGGCTAGAGGTAGAAGAACTTGCGCTTATGCACAAGGTAATACACCTGAAAGACAGCAAGACCGGCGCCCGGGATGTAAAACTGTCTGATGCGGTTATACCATACTTGCAGGCTGCGCTGGATGAAGCAACCGCACTGGGCAGCAAATATGTATTCCCAGGTGTTGGGAACGAGCACAGACCAATAAACAACATCCGCAAGCCATTTGAATGGGCACTGTCATATGCCAAGCTGCCACATATGCGAATACACGACCTGCGACATTCGTTTATCAGTATGGGGGCAAATATCGGTGAAAATATAGCTGCCATGAAAGAAGCAGCTGGCCATTCCCGTATAACCACCACCGAAGGATATACCCACATCATGGACAGCAGCACCTATCGTGCCATCAATAACGTTGCAAATGCAATATGTGCCTAAATGGTGCATGTTGCATTTCAGTAAAATAAAAATAGGTTCTGTAAAATCTCTTTTAATTGGGGGTAACGGCGACCTCGACACCTTGTTACACACAGGTTTGAAAAATTGGTTCGCAGGTTCGCACTTTGGGTGTTTTAGCAGTAATTACAATATGATAAGTGCGAACCTGGGGTGCGAACCTGGTTCGCACCTAAGAACACATTTCCTTATAAATCGATTATCGTTTTTCTGGCAAACTATATTTGCGGCCTTTGTTTTGACCGGTGGCAACCAAGAAACCTTTGTTAACCAATGCGACAAACAGTTGGCGTACGCGCTGTGGCGACTTGCCCGTTATAGAAATTGCGTCCGCAGCAGTAACATAACCCAGCGTGCATAACTTTTCAGCCATAGCGATAAAGAACCTCCGTTCTGTTTTGTTCAGGTCGTCTATATTCAAATCGCTACATTTATCGCTAGTTATATCGCTAGTTTTTATTTCGGGATTAGCGATATTTATAACCATGTCGTCACCTTTCAGCGAATTGTTTTCGCCCAGCAACAGATTTCCAAAGAACAAGTTCAGGTATTTATAGGTCCGTTTGATACCGCGCGGTATATTTTCATAGTTAGCACGAACCAAGGCATTGCGAAAATATTCTGCATAATCCTTGAATAATTCGTTATCAGCAGCAAAGCCTTTATTGCGCAGATACTTGATTGCAAATACGGCGATTGTGCGCGTATTGCCTTCGCGAAATGGATGAATTTGCCACAGGCCAGACACGAATTGCGCGATATGTTCAACTTGCGCACGTGTGTTAAGCGTACTGTAATCAAAACGTTCTTCGCGGTCAAAGTCGTATTCCAGTGTTGGCATAATGTCCATATGGCTGGCATAGTGTACAGTATCCCCCATCAGCACGTTTTCTGCCTTGATAATATCCTTGGTACGGACATTCCCAACCCAGTGTTCAGGCAATGCCGCATTAAACAAATACTTGTGAATAGACAGCAAAGTAGTCGGCGCAAAGGTAAAAGACGAATTGCTTAACAGTTCTGCAATACGGTTGGAAACGGTGTCGGCCTCCCAGTATTCAATACCCAGTTCGTCACCCTCTGGGGTGCGGTAATACTGGCGCAGCGACTGATGAACTTCGTCATGACTCAGCTTGCCTTCGATATTATCACGTGCCACCTGGTACAGATAACGCGATGGTGTCAACCCATCAACCTGTTGCAGGCCAATGGCGATATCCCAATTACGTGCCTTTTCTTGTTTAGATGGCTCTTGGGCTGTTTTGTATTCGCTGATAAAATCTGAAAACTTTGCCATATCTTTCATGCCTTACCCTATTGATTATATCCAAGAAATACAAAAATTCCAGTTATTTAATGGGTCCTGTGACGGGCGTTTCATATACGGGTAACGGCGACCCCGCCACCTTGCTACACACTGATAAAAAAACAAGACCGCATGCCGCACTGTCTAATTTCATAAATCAGAATTGATTTCATGTTGATTTCAATATTGATTTCATAGGTAAGGAAAGTAGTAGTAGTAAAGAAAAACAAAAGATAATAAAAATAAAAGATAAAGAAAAGGTAGTGAAAGTAGTAATGCACAAAAAATTGTTGAAAACTTACGTAAAACTGTTGATATGCTGTTAGTTGTATCTAAATACAAAAATATCCTAAAAATTCACCTTAAATGTATCGTGGTGTATCTCTATGTATAAACGCTAAAATCCGCAGAAAATAAGGACTTTACAAACCCAAAAAAACAGTGCAAGATGGTGTTGTAAAGGAAAGGATTCAGTGTGAAAGTAACAGCTGCGATTTTTAGAAATGGGGATAAAGTTCTGCTGATGCGACGTGGGGCAGACCAACCGTTGGCGGGCGAATGGGAATACCCCGGTGGCAAGTTTGAAGATGGCGAAGACGGCCCAACATGCCTGCGCAGGGAACTCTATGAAGAATTGGGGATAGATGCCCAAATCGGCAACCTGATTACCATTGCAAAACACACAACGGATTCTGGCAATGTTATCGAACTGCACACATACGAAATCAAATCCTTCACCGGCGAAATTCAACTGCGCGTCCATGACGATATGCACTGGGTGCCAGTATCGGAATTGATTGCTCATCCACAATTGCCAGCTGATAAAAAGGTATCCGAGGTATTGATAAAACAAAAGGTTGAATTACAAAAAGAATATCCATTGCCACATCCGTTGAAGAAT
>JBKSMR010000055.1:0-24734 GCA_046881895.1 Alphaproteobacteria bacterium | reverse complement strand
CTGCGCAACAAAATCGGTTGCAGGACACCCTTTTCGCGGATTGACGACGCCAATTCCGCCAGTTCCGCATCAGAAAAAGTCTTGCGCGGCTGGTCCGGGTTTGCGCCAATCTGTGCCAACGGAACCTGTTTTACGACAACGCGTTCGTTCTGGGTCAATAATGAAATATCAGGTATCGCGCCACGCGCCGCGCTGATGTCGGCCAGGCCGCGTCCCAATCCAAATTTATTCGCCATCTGTTCCCCCTGTGATTCTTTCCACAACCTCGGTCGCGACACGCAAATACGCCTGAGCACCAGCAGAATTAAAATCATAAAACAATGCAGGTTTTCCATGACTTGGTGCCTCTGACACACGAACATTACGCGGAACAACCGTCTTGAATACTTTGTCGCCAAATGCCGCACGCACATCATCATCAACAGCACGCGTAACATTATATCTGCGTTCATACATAGTTAATAAAACACCCAAAACATCCAATTCTGGATTCCATTTTTCTTTGACAATAGAAATCGTATCCGTCAGTTGTTGAACACCCTCTAATGCAAAAAATTCGCACTGCAATGGTATCAAAACACTATTTGCAGCAGCCAATGCATTTATCGTCAAGAATCCCAATGCCGGCGGACAATCTAATAAAATATAATCATAATAAGGCAAAATAGGCTTTAAGGCATCACGCAAACGAAATTCACGATTTTCCATATCAACCAAATCAATATCTGCACCCGCCAACGCCTGAGAAGACGGCAACAAATGCAAATTTGGCACAGCTGTTGACAATATATTATCCGCAATATTCGCCGTCCCCATAATAACACCATAAACACTTTGACGATGGGACGCACGTTCAAACCCAAGTCCCGTACCAGCATTTCCCTGTTGGTCCAAATCTATCAACAAAACACGTTTTTTTATTGCCGCCAAAGACGCACCAATATTTATTGCCGTTGTTGTTTTGCCAACACCACCTTTTTGATTTGCAAACGCAATTATTTGTGCCATTTTACCCTTTCCTATTTTTCTATAACAATATAAAAACCTGTCGATTCGGTCAAGAACTTAAACGCAAACACATAAAAACAACGTAAAATCAAAACAATAGAAACTATTTCACATGAAATATATTTTTAGATTCCACAAAAAAACACCGGAAAACACCGGTGTTTTTATCTTTTTTGACTATTTTCAACAAATTACAAATTGTTTCACATGAAATTACCGGTTAAAACGTACAATTATTATAAAGCCATCGCCTGTTTTTGATGGAACCAATTCATAATCAAACTTATATTTCTGTTTTGCAATAGAAATTTCAGATTCTATTTCCCGGCCTTTTAGCAAAAAAAGCCGGCATTTTGTACGCCCAACATAGTCCATTATTTTTACCAGCGGTGCAAAAGCACGTGCTGTAAACACAATATCATCGTTTTTTGCCGGCAAACACCGGACAAATTCTTCGACACGACCATGATAAATCGTCAAATTTTCTAAACCCAATCTTTCTTTTACTGCCGATAAAAATGCAACTTTTTTGCCAATCGACTCTATACAAGTTACATTCCAACCCAAAATAGCCAAAACAATCGCCGGAAACCCAGCGCCACTACCCAAATCCACCACATTTACATCACGAGGCAAAACATCGGCAAGTTGTGCCGAATCGGCAATATGACGCGTTTTGATATCGTTCAACGTGCTGGGGGCGACCAAATTCATACGCCCTGACCATTCACGCAACATGTTTTCATATTCTTCAAATTTGACATTATTATTCATAAAGGGTATTCTAACATAATCATGAAGAAAATAGAAAGTTTATTTATTACATCTTGCTTATTTGCTGCCTTGGCTGTGACAAGTGTTGCAACCTGGAACGCAATCAAAAACAACACCACAGAGAATCAAGCGTCTCGGACACCTGTTACGCAATTTGGTTCTTTCTTGGCAACACAGCATGCAATTTATGCAAATGATTTTGAAACAGCAAACAAATTATCCGCATATCTACAGGATACACAATATGCAATTGTTCATAACACTAAAATAATTTCTGAATTTTTAGGCGGACGCATGCCAACTGACGCAAAATTACTGCGTTCAGAAAAAACGCTGCCAGCACAGTTTATTTACGATGCATACTTGGTAAAAAACAACGACTGGAAAGAACTGCATAATCGCCACAAAAATGACGAAGCGGCACTTGTCGCACCATTTAGAATTTGGTCTGCAATTGCAAATGATTGGCGAACAAACACATTTAAATTTATCGATAAACTGCCTGTAAACGAATCATGGCGTGAATTTGTTCGTGGACAAATATATGCAGAACTTGGCCAATTCGATAAAGCTGCTGACCATTTCGAATCTGTAACTCCAGACTTTATGAACATAAATGACTATATTTATATAATGTCTTTTTATCTGTCGCACAATATGCAAGACAGGGCAGGAGACTTAAAAGAACGTTTCACTGCCAGACCTGCTGGAATGTTTTTAAAAGATTTTGATAACTTTCCAGATTGGTCAGTATTCAGTGGTTATAACAACGCACTGGCGTTTAGCTTGATACAAAATGTATCACACACTCAAATCTTAATGTATTCTGATATGGCGTTGTTGATGATGCGATTTGCAGAAATAACCGCACCAGATTTTGCAAAAAATACCGATGCGATAGATTACTATATGGGCCAGTTCTTTTATACAAACACAGGAAAATATCAGCAGCATTTTGATAAAATAAATAATTCCAGTCCATATTATCCTTTCTCTGTACTGCGTAATGCAGAAAAGAGCAACGACATAAAAAAACTGGAAACAATGCTAAAACAATATCCATTGTTTGTTCCTGCTGTAAATAAGATTGTTGGATATTATATAAAGATTGGCAATAAGCGTGCTGCATTACGTGTCATAAATCGTGCGATAAAAAATAAATCTTTGAACGAAGCGGGCAGGGCGTTTTTCTTGAAATCACGTGCCCAGATTTATTACTCTTTTGGCGACTATAACAAAGCACAAAAAGACATTCACGACGCGTCTGAAACATTGCACATAGATGCAGAAATTTTGGCATTACAGGCAAAAATTTGGGCTGCCCAGAATCGCGATATAGAAAACGCATATAAATACGCAATGACACTTGTAACAAAAAACCCAAGTGATATTATGGCATGGGATACATTAGGTACAGTTGTCTTGGTTCGTGAAGGTGTAGACGCCGCACTGGAAATATTCGAACGGGTCGGCAAGATATCACAAACACATTCTCCGTTGTATTTGCACCTTGGGGACATATATGAGTCAATTGGCGATAAAGATAACGCTATAAAATCATATATGCGTGCAATTGATTTATCAGATGATGGGTTGATAGTAGTCCCTGAAATTGAAAGAAAAATAAGGAAATTAAAATGAAAGTAGCTGTTATTGGTGCTGGTGCATGGGGTACCGCACTGGCGATTACTGTTGCACGCGGTGGTGCTGACACAATATTATGGTCTTATGACGGTTTATACAAGGAATTTGATGGCGTAGAAATGCCACACAATTTAATCATCACAAAAGATATGTCTGACACAAAAGAAACTGACGTTTGGCTGATTGTTACACCATCGGCATTCTTTCGCGAAACATTAAACAAAGCACGCGTGTTTTACAATGGTCAGCCTATAATTATTTGCACCAAAGGTGCAGAATGTTCCACAGGTCAATTTATGTCAGAAATATTAAATGACATATTGCCAGAATGCGTGGATTTTGGTATTTTATCTGGCCCACAATTCGCAGCCGAAGTTGCAATGGGCTGCCCAACGGGTTCTACGCTGGCAGGAACAGACAATGCAATTGTCGCAGGCCAACAAGCATTAAATAAACTGTATCTTGAAATTAGCAACGACATTATTGGAACACAAATTTGCGGTGTTGGTAAAAATGCTGCAGCACTTATCAGCGGTTATAATTCTGTTGCTGCACCAAGCGAAAATGAACGTGCAATGCTGTTCACACGCGTATGGGGTGATGTTGTAAAAATCGGTATTGCATCGGGTGCCCAGACAATAACATTCTTGGGACTGTGTGGCTTAGGCGACCTAATGTTGTCCGCAACAAGCCCAACCAGTCGCAACTATTCCGGTGGCATAGCAATTGCAAATGGCAAAAGACCAGAAGGAACCGTAGAAGGTATCCATGCCTTGTGTGGTTTAATTGAACGTGCAAATGCACTGGGGATAGAAGTTCCTGTTTTAACAGACATGAAAAAGAAATTGAAAATCTAAAAAAAACACCGGTAAATGCCGGTGTTTTTATAACTAAAAACATATAAAAAAAGCCGGTAAATACCGGCTTTTTTTAAACCAAACAAGCTAATGTTGCACCGGTGTTTTTTAACATAAACCAACCGATTCGATAATCTGTAGAATAAACAGTCAACATAAACAATGCCAATATACCGATAACTACTAATACACTGTTTCGCTTGCCACGCATACAATATAATGAAATATTGTAAAACAAGAACAATATATATATATCGACCAGTAAACTTATTAGCCAAATCGATGCACAATTAAACGCCAGCGCATTTAATACCAATATTACGGGGTAAATAAAGAATACAGATGCCAAGCCCTTTATTGCAATTTCCCAATCGCGTTCGCCACCGGTTATCTCGGATACCAGCATCAACAAGCCACCCATTACAAACAATAATGTCACAGCCAATACAGGAACAATCATAATAGCAGTAAATATCGCACCCAGTGTTATCGTTGCACCACCTAACAATCTGATACCCAACACCAAAAGACCACCCAACAAACCGTATAAAAAGGCCTTTAACATAGATTCCTCTAAATTACCATCTGCGACAATCTTGGTAAAATAGCGTTTTGGATTCACGATAATATTACGAATTCTGTTAAATGCGTTCTTTATTTTTTTCTTCATATTTATACCCCCAATTTGATTATTTATATTTTTGCTTTATAATTATAAAAAATCAACGGAAAAAAGCGATGACAAAGATAGCAATTGTTGGGCGTCCAAATACAGGCAAGTCCACACTTTTTAATGCCCTTACAGGCACGCGTGATGCACTGGTTCATGACAGACCAGGCGTTACACGTGACATAATTTCGGGTACATTTTCAAACCGTCCTTATACGCTGTATGACACAGCAGGCTTGGAAAACGCAAAATCTGGCATCGGTCTGGACTCTACCAACATGGCGTTTAGTGCATTAGCAGATGCAGATGCAATTTTGTTTGTTGTTGATGGACGCGTAGGACTGACCAATCAAGATATCGATTGGGCAAAAATCATTAGACGCAAAACACGTGCACCCGTGTTACTGTTAATAAATAAAAGCGAATCGGAAAAGAGATTGTCTAATATCCACGACTTTTATAAATTGGGCTTTGGTGAACCAATTTTAATTTCAGCAGAACACAAACGTGGTTTTGATGCAATTTACGAATTTACAGATAAAATTGCTGGTTATGACGCTATAAATACGGTACCTGTTGAAAACAACACAGATAGTCGCATTAAAATTGCAATCTTAGGTCAACCAAACGTTGGTAAATCAACATTTGTAAACCGTGTTCTAGGTGAAAAAAGACAAATTGTGATGGATGCACCTGGTATCACGCGCGATACTGTAAAAATACCGACAACATTTTATGGTCGCGACATTGTCTTGATGGACACAGCTGGTCTGCGACGCAAGGCTGGTGTTACCGATGATGTTGAAACACTATCTGCATTAAAGTCACTGGACGCAATTGAAAAGGCAGATGTTGTTATCTTGATGGTTGATGCAACCAAAAATATTGAAAATCAAGCATTGGGAATCGCTGCACGTGTTTATAACGCGGGTAAAATCCTGTGTGTTGCATTGAATAAATGGGACTTGGTTGAACCAGAACTGCGTGATGAAAAATTACTGAAATTAAAACATCAGTTTTCAAATTCTTTCCACCAAATTATCAAACCAATGATATTGGCTGTATCTGCTGAAACAGGCACAGGCGTTCAAAATATGTTCCGCAGAATTTACGAACAGTGGGATATTTCAATGGCACAGGCACCAACCAGTTTGGTCAATAGAATCGTTGAAAAATTGGTTGCAGACAGACAGCCGCCTTTGTCACGTCTGAAACGCCCGATGAAGATTAAATTCGCACGCCAAACAGGTCGTCATCCGATGAAGATAACCATAAATGTTGGTGGTGCATCTGATATTCCAGAATCATACACGCGTTACCTGCGTCGTGGTTTAGCAACTGCATTAAAATGGGAACACTTGCCGATAATAATTGAGTACGACAAGGCAGAAAATCCATATGATTAAACACCGGTCTTTACCGGTGTTTTTTTATAAATCATAAATTACAAATATGGTATAATACCATAGATTCAAGAGAGAGAATTTATGAAAAAAACAGCTGAAAATATTATTTCACTAACAAATATAAATAAAAGTTTTCCATTGGAACTGGGCGGTGAACAACAGGTTTTGTTTGATATAAACTTTACAATCAAGGCCGGCGAATTTGTCGCCATTATGGGGCCCAGTGGTTCTGGAAAATCAACCTGTATGAATATTATCGGTGCGTTGGATACTGCCAGTTCCGGCGTATATGAATTATATGGTCGTGATGTAACAGGTCTGACACCAGACGAACTGGCAACTGTTCGAAACGAACATATCGGTTTCGTGTTTCAACAGTTCAATCTGTTACCAAAACGTAACGTATTGGACAATGTAATGCTGCCGTTGATGTATCGCGGTCTGCCGATGAATGAAAGAATTGAGCGTGCACGCGAAATGTTAAAGCGTGTTGGACTGGAAAATTTTGAAAGCTATCTGCCAACACAATTATCTGGCGGTATGAAGCAGCGTGTTGCAATTGCACGTGCATTGGCAGGAAATCCAAAGCTTATCTTGGCAGACGAACCAACAGGTGCATTAGACAGTAAAATGGGTAACGAAATTCTGCGTTTCTTTAAAAAACTTAACGAAGATATGGGTATTACAATCGTCATGATTACGCATGAATTTGATATCGCAAAATACGCAAACAGACTGATACACATTCGTGACGGTAAAATAAACTATGACGGAAAAATTCCAAAAAATGACAGCAAACTTTAATCAGGGCAGGGGGGATAACATATGACATTTAATGATATTTTAAAAGAATCTTGGCTGTCTATCAGCGGAAATAAAATACGTTCTTTTTTAACCGTCTTGGGTATTATTATCGGTGTTATGGCGGTTGTGATAATGGTTGCTGTGGGTGAAACCGTACAAAAATCTATTACAGACCAATTTTCATCACTGGGCACAAATACAATTATGATTCGTGCTGGTGCAGCACAACAGGCAGGCGTCAGAACCGGAAATAGAAACACGCTGACCATCCAGGATGCAGAATTTATCGCAAAACTGCCTGATGTTATGGCGGCAACACCAGTTCAAAATGGTGCAGCCCAAGCAATTTATGGAAATAAAAACTGGGCGACTTCGATGGTTGGCGTTTATCCAGAATATACAACTGTACAAAACATAGAAATAGAGAAGGGTACATTCTTTGATATGTCGGCCGTCAGAAACGCATCAACATATGCAGTAATCGGGCCAGAAACAGCACAAGAACTGGGACTACCAGAAAATCCCATCGGGGAAGTAATTCGCGTTCAAAATACGCCTTTTGTTGTTATTGGGGTAACACGTGCCAAAGGTGATTCTGCAATGGGCAGTCAAGACGATATGATTATTATACCAATCACAACACTTAAAAAACGTCTGCAAGGCAGCCGATTCCCAAATTCTGTAAATATAGTTGCATTAAAACTGTTTGCTGAATCTGATAATAACTTGGCCATTGAACAAATAACGCTGCTGTTGCGTCAAAGACATCGCTTGAAAGACGACGTCGAAGACGATTTCCAAATAATGGATATGAAACAGGTTATGGAAACAATGACAACAGTTACAGGATATTTAAAATTACTGTTGATTGCGATTGCAGCGGTATCATTGTTGGTTGGTGCAATTGGTATTATGAATATGATGCTGGTATCTGTGGCAGAACGCACACGCGAAATCGGTATTCGCAAGGCAATTGGTGCACGCGAACGCATGATAATCATTCAATTCTTGTCTGAATCGGTCTTGATTTCATTTATTGGCTCAATGATTGGGCTGATAATTGGGGTTGGACTATCACAAGGTGTTGGACGACTTATACTGGGGTATAACGTGCCATTCAGTATATGGCCTGTGGTGTTATCTGTATCTGTTGCGGTAATTGTTGGATTATCTTCGGGTGTAATGCCTGCGATGAAGGCAGCAAAATTGAATCCAATAGACAGTTTAAGATACGAATAAATAGTGGTTAGTTGTTAGTGCAAGTGGTTAGTTGTTAGTGCAAGTGGTTAGTGAATGAATAATTTTTATTATTTATAAATTTTAAATATGGTGTGATTATCTTTAAAATACAATATAACAAAATTCTTGCCACCACCAAACACTAAAAATCCCCCAAACGGGGGATTTTTATAATTCTACTTTACCATTCGTTGCGATTAAATCTGATGTCATTTCTATTCTTCCGCCAGCCTCACGTAATATTAGGTCACCAGCCGCGATTTCAGCGTAATCCAAGGGGTCTGATACATATGCATCAAATTTACCTGCCGCAACCCATGCTAAATCCAACGCAGGGCATCCTGTTCTGCGACCATCACCAACCATTGGGCGGTCGTCTGATGTGTTATATGCGATTGTCAATTCCGAAGTTTCAGATAAATTAGATACCTTGATTCTGGCAGAATGGAATGCAGAAAATACGTATGCACCACGGCCCGCCTCTGCATAATATAATCTTTCGTCAATTGGGGAATATACCAATGCAATTTTTGTTTCTTCATTTGAACGCAATGCCAAAGATATTGCAAAATGCGGATTACCGCGAACAAAATTTGCACCACCAGATAACGCCAAAACAAACTCATCACGTCCATCACCGACGTGTGTTGTATTTGGTGTCAACAAACCTGCATTTGGACGAACCAATAACAGATCTGACAATATACTTTCTTCGATTCGGGCAGATGCCTTGCTGACAAAATCGCGCGCACCACGCAACGACTGTTGCAGGTTTTCCACCTCGCCAAAGTCGCGACGCAAACCAGATGCTGTGCGTTGCAACGCCATAAACATTTTGTTTAATTCGGTTGAACCTTTTATCAACAATTCCATGACGCTGCCCCCATCAGACGAAAGTTATACTTAGAAATTAAAGCCAGCAAATTTGCTTTTGAATTCTGCTGCACGTTGACCCTTGTCTGCAACGTTTGAACGCTGACCTGTCCATGCAGAATGATTCAAATTATCTGTTGATAAAACCAAGTCTTTTTTAACAGAAGAATACATTTTTACAGTCTTGCCATCTGTTCTTGTGACGTTGATTTCGTGGTATTCAGGATGAATTCCTTGTTTCATTGTATTGTCCTTTTTTAGAATTTTAGCCTGCGAATTATACAAGGATTTTTACAGAAATCAAGCAATAATAATATTTTAATATCTGCCAATACAGCCCAAATAAGAATTACCTGTAGATTCCAAGATATTTATAAACTGATTTTGATTTTTTCCAGAAAATAACGCTAGTATCGTACCAGTATCTGTCGCCAGCATATCCGCAACCGTCGCAATTCCGGAATTCATCTTCTTGAAAAAGCCACTAGATGGGCGAATTTCAGCAGCCAACAGCTGATTTACACCTTGCGACTTTGCATTCTTCTGAGATTCAATGACCATCAGCTGACATTCAGGGGATATAATCAGCTTATCACTGACAACGGCATCACTACCTAATAATTCACCCCACCAGCCAGTCGAACCAAAAAATACAGGCATATAAATAGTCGCATTTGGATTCTGTTCCAATATTTGTGCAATATCAACATCATCTGCACAAACATCAGGCATTACACCTGTCGATTTATTTATGACCTTGCGTGCCAACTGGTACTCTTCATCCCCAGTTGTTTTTCGTGGCCAATAAAGAATCGGAAACTTTGTCATCACTGAGAATTATATCAGATTCGGAACATACAAAAAAGGGGGAGGATGTAAATAAAGGACTTGATTTTTTATTTTTTAATATTTTCCCACCATTTTTTGCCCGCAGACCATGCATTATCCAAATCACTTTTTGCCTTTTTATAGAAATCATCTGATATTTGGACATTAAATAACGTCTTGATAAGAGCTGGAATCATTATCATAAACATCGTCATAAACAACCCCATCAAAAAGATTGTTATCAGCGTATCATCTTTAAACAATAACGATTCCATCAAAAGATCCGAATCGTTTGCATTTAATGCGGCCTCTAACGTATTGGAACCACCCCAATTACCAAAAACCGCATTTAAAAACATTACAGAAAAAGAAACAAATATACCAGTCATCGCAATACCCAATGTCGCTGATATTACATTATCTATCATTGACTTTAATGATGTACCAACGCCTTCCAGTGATATTTTCCAACCCTTGAACAACCACGCCAGCAACATCAGTGGCAACATTATTAAATCCATAGATAATTTTATAAAGACTTCTAGCAAATACAAAGGTATTGGTATTAACGCAGCAAAAAACAGCCCTATAAGCAATATTCCAATTGCAAACATAAATATATTCGGGGAAATAGGTAGTGCCCACAAAATCTTGTAATTATAATCCCAATCAAACGACATCTGTAACATAGTCCAACCAATCGCCATACCAAGTCCTGTTATTTGATGGATTCCGGCCAATTCACATGTTAAATTATGACGCAACTTTGGTGAAAAAGCACCAAAATCCAATTGGCGTTTATCTGTTACAGGATCTGCAATTGCACTAGCAACCACACATTCATCAAAGCTATCATCGTGTACAGCCATTCTATTCAAGGTAAGCCCAACATTAAATATCGGCTCTATCATTGTGTTTGAAATAATTCGTGGCAGCGGTGCAACCAATAACATACAAACAAACCCCAATTTTAAAATATGCACACCAAATTTACTGGTCATATCCCAAGGCTTGTCAATATTAGAGTTAAAAAATCCACTTAATAATGTCCACGCGAACCATATCACCGTCAACATTACTGCAACTGTCACAACCGTAGATCCAAGTGCACTAAACGCACGTACCAACAGACCCGACATTGTTGATAAAATATCTGAAAACATTTGGCATGACCAGCAACTAGAAAAGAATTTTACTGAATCAGCCATATTTACCGGTGCCATTGAACGATATATTGAAAACCCAGCAGTTACACCAATGACAGCCAACGCACCAAGTATAACTTGTGGAAGTGCACCCGCACCGAATGGCAGGAACGATAAAAACACTATCCAAAATTTTTTTAATCTATTCATTATTTTAACTATACCATATTTTATACTAAATATGATATAATTGAAACAATAAATATGACGAGAGAATGTTTTTAATAAGAAAATTGTCTTTATTTGCTATTGTTTGTACGGTATTTTTTATGCCGTCGTTGGCACACGCTGACAGCCTTGTAGACGCATTAAATTTGGCACCTTTTGTTCCAATAGTATTGGATGCACTGATGACAGTCGGCACAGGAATGTATGAATATTTTGTTGGCGACGCAGAACACACTGGCATTATATACATACTTATATGGACCTTTTTAGCATTGTCAATCACAATAGAACTAGTAAAAATGTATCTGCCCAGACAATGGGTTGGCTTTTTAGGCTTTTCTGGTGGTGGCGAACTGTCCGAAGGAATGGCACCATCAAAAATGCTATCAAACATAGTAAAAACAGGCTGGCGTGCAATCTTGGCATCTGTGATACTGCTGCAATTAAAGCCTGTATACATGACACAATGGTTAATAAACCCATTTTTGGAATTTGGATCTATATATACAGAACAAATTATTTCACATATAAACGCACAAAACACCACAGCAGACAAAGTTGCTTGTCCGGCCAACATTTTAGAAAAAGCATGGATATCACAAGAATCATGTGAATTCTTGACGCAACCTGTGGCAGATTTATCACATGCAAACAATCAAATTGTTAAACGTGGTTTTGAATTCCTTGCAACTGGATTACGGGGATTATTGGTTCCTATTCCAAACGGCGGCGAAGACTTTATGAATATATTAACCGGTTTTATGCTGATTATGACATTTGTGGGCAGCAATCTATTTATGGCCCTGTTGATTATCCAAGGTATCTTTAATTTTGGCGTACAAATTATACTTTATCCATTCTCGGTTCTGGTATATGTTTTCAAAAAGAATGACAAATGGCTTGATATTTGGCCCGCATTTTCTGGTCTTACCAAGGCGTTACAACAACTGATTGTGACAATGATTGCGTGTGCGTTTATACTGTGCATAAACGTTGCAATTATCAAAGCATTATTCCAATGGAATTCTTCGGTATTTGTTGTAGCGGCAAACGGCACCGCAATCAGCAACGTTCCACAACAAGTCGCACCAGCAACAGGTTTTGGTCAACATTCTGTATTATGGTTATCTACGATATTGACATTCTATCTGATGTTTAAAATATTTGAATTGACCCGCAAGCAGCTAGAGATGTATGTCGGCAAAGGAATGGACACATTGTACAACGATGTGACAGGTAACACAAAAACGCTATATGGCGATGCCAAGGCACTAAAAAATAAATACAAAGATATAACAGGTTGGTTTAAAAAGAAATGAATCAAATGATGACATCTTTGACAGAGACTGTTGTACAATGTTGGGGTTGTGCTGTCTTTGACAGACTGTTTCAAATTGTATCTTCTGTTGGGGTTCATGTATACTCTAATTTGACACAATTGTTTCTGGGTGTCTTTGGCATATTATTTGCAATATTTACATTCAATGCAATTTGGTCAAACTTTAAGGGCGGATTAAAAGACCCTATTATGAAAGACTCGTTCTTAAAAGTATTTATTCGGGCTGTATTTGCACTTACGTTACTGGGTGCCGGCACATTAGTACCAAAAACCATAAGCACTGTTATTTTCGAACCTGTAGCCAAGGTTACACTGTTATATTCACAAACAATGATAAATACAAACGACGCAATCGTATCTGAACAAGTAACGTATGAACCAGTGGAAATAACCCAAGAAGGAATATATTCAGAAAACCTGCGTGATTTGATGATTATGTTGATGAAAACAACTATTACACAATTCCAAAGTTATATAAAACTGGGACTTGCCCTTATGGATAATGCTTTTTCATGGAAGGCTTTTTTCCCGATTAGTAATTTGTTAAAGCATGTTATATTGTTCATCATTGGCTTTTATCTGGCGTGGAATTTTATAAAAATATTTTTTAAGTACTGTTGTTATTTTGCCGATGTAATTATAGCGATGGCATTTTTCGCATTCTTTTTTCCACTGTCGTTGGTCATGGTCGCATTCAAAGACGTAAAAGAAACACCAAAATGGTTCGGCGAAATCGGCAAATCAGTTGGTGTTGCACAATTAAAGAATCTTATAAATGCAATCGTCACACTGGGTTCTGTGGTTTTAACATACACAATTATGATGGTGATTATCGCAAGATTCTTTTCCGCGTCAAACATATCCGTAAATGATTTGATGCAGGCAATTACCAGCGGAACCGTATATGCCGAAGACCTGAATAATGATGCGTTATATTCTTTGTCTTTGATGAGCAGTATTGCATTAGTATACATTTTGAACTTTGTATTTAATCAAATACCTCAAATTACTAAAATGGTATTATCTGTATTCGGCGTAGAAGAAAACGCAAAACATGCAGAACAGTTCGCAGGTGATATCGGCCGTCTTTCAAAACTGGCGTTTGATAACACAGTCAAAGCAGGTAAAATCACCACAAAAACAGACAAACAAACCGATTCAAAATCAGACGACAAAAAGGATAGCAAATAATGTTCAAAGCAAAAGCGATTTTATTCCTTGTCAAAACTCTGATGTGGATTGCACTGATTGGCATCGGTTTTTGGTATTTATCATCATCGCTGAACGGAACATCATTAACATACACTAGTGTTGATAGATTTTTAATCGCAGCAGGTGTGGAAAATGGCGATATATCAACTGCAAACGGATGTTTTTTATGCAAATACGTTAGTGATTTATTTGCCGTTCTGGGTAATGCCACAGATAAATTTTGGAATGCCATGTTGCACGCTTTGTGGATACTGATAGTTGTTGGATTTGGTATTTTCTTGGTTTTTCACGCAATAAAACACATCTACGAGGCAGCAAAGACTACAACTAAACTTAGTACAACTGAAAAAAAACTAGAATTCAAAGCATGGTTTGACAAAGTATGGAAACAAGCAATCAGAGTAATGATTGTCGGTTTTACGATTGGTGCGTTGGGAATGGGCGGAACAAGTGCCCTTAAAACAATAACAAACATAACTATTAGGCCTGTTATGTTTTTGGGCGCAGAATTATCCATGGCTGCAACAGGTGTAAACGAAGCATCACAATGCAGTATAAATGTCCAATCTAATAATGCAGAAGATATTTTAAACCCTGTTCTAAAACCATTTATGTGTGTTGTTGGGAACATTAACGCAGTGGTGTTGGCTGGCGCCGCTGGGGGATTTACACTGATGAATTATTCTTGGCTGGGATTGGGCGGTGGATTGTTTACATGGCTAGCAGGTTTTGGGTTAGTTTTAATGTTTATGTACATCGGATTTGATTTATTCTTTCAAATATTATCCGTTATATTTAAACTAGTATTTATAATTATATTTATGCCACTCTTATTGGCTGCGTATGCCTTTGAAGGCGTATGGTCTGCCGCAAATGGACTTGTTAACAAATCTATTGACATGTTGGTGTCCAGTGCCGTCAGAATGGTTGCAATAACATTAAAAACTTTGATTATTTATGCGACTGTATCTTATTCTGCAGACATGTATTTTCCACCAAAACAAGATGGATACACTGCTATCTTGCCACCACTGATGGGTCAAACTGTACAGAATCCGGACTCTCAAACAATGTCTGTGATGAATGTATTTTCAACCTGTGAACAGGTTGCGTTGGTAAACGATGAAGTAGATAAAGAAAAATTCATAAATTGTTTTATGACAAAAAAAGCCGAAGTTGAACAAGTACACCAAAACGCATTTGACTTTTTAGGCAATTCGTGGGACTTTTTAGTGCTGATGGCAGCGATATTCTTTTTATATTACTATGCAATCAGTCCAAAAATTGATAAAATGTTGGGCAAAGATGGAGACGAAATATTTGACTATGGCACATGGATAAAAGATCTTGGTAAACAAGCATGGAAATTGCCTGTGACAATAACAGAAAAAATAACAAGTAAAATTGGTAAATAATAAATGAAATGGATATGTAGTATCTTATCAAAAATTATGTTGGCTTGCACACTGACGTTTGCAACTGCACCCGCATTATGTGTAACAACAAACATACCATCTGCATCAGATGTCGGCATGCCAAATATCGGAGAATATGGATCGTGGACAACAGAAAACAATAAAAAACGATATATAAGTAGTATCCAAAAAGATCTTACTCAGTTCCGTGGCAATGAAACCACACAAAATGCGGGTGCATATGTACCAATCGAGGCCAAGGTTGGATTGTCTTTTATGAACGCATTTTCACACATTGCAAAAGTCTTAGATTCTTCGTTAGTTCGTTTTACAATCATATTTATAATTATAGCTTTCGGTTTTTGGTTGTTTTTTGAGGCATATACTATTATTTCAGGACAAAGCAAGACCGATGAAAAAATAAAAGAAATAGCAAAAAACGGATTAAAAGTCGTAATGTGGGTTGCAGTATTATCTTTTGGTCCCACAGAAATTTTTATGTCGCTGATGAAACCGATTTTGTACATTGGCACCTGGTTTTCTGATGCAATTTTAGAAGCGGCCAAATCTTTTATAAATGAAGATACTTTGCCAAACACATGCGACGCGATTAAACAATATGCCGCCACAAACATTTCACCAGAGAATATCCTTAAACCAGACGAAGCAGCCAGTATTATGTGCCTGCCGACACGACTATCTGGATTTTGTCGTACAGCAATCGGAATTGGATGGGATTGGTTAAGTGGAGGTCTGGGAAATAGCGTATTCTCGTTTATGTGTGGGCTGGCACTTATAATCGGATTTATCTATTTGGGATGGAAATTCGCATTTATAGCATTCGGCGTTATTGCAGATTTGTTCCTGGGAATCATAATGTTGCCGTTCACCGCAATTGCAGAAACAACAGCAAAAACAACTTACAAGGGTATTGCAGGAAATATATTTAATGGATTTTTAAAACTGTTTTCCACAGAAACACTAAACGCACAAATATCACGTTTTATAAATGCAACATTACACTTTTTTACCTTGTCTGTTATTATCGCAATTTGTGCTGCGTTATTATCTACGGCTATAAATACTAATAACCCAGAAATGATACCGCAACTAAACGACCAGAATACTTGGATGAACATGTTCATATTTGCATTGACATGGTGGTTGGCCAAGAAAGCTTCTGATTTGGCATCCGAAATTGGTGGTAAAATATCTTATGATATGGGTTCTGCACTGCAAAAAGATGCAGAAGGTGCGTTGTCTGGTGCTAAGAATGGCTTAAAATCTTTTATTAAAATTATACGAAACAGGAAGTAACATACTGGTATCTATACCTTGAAAAGGGTGAATTTATATTCTATACTGCGTACGTTATGAATATTTTGAAACGATATTTTTCACGTCAACTGGTGGCCATTTTTATAATGTTGTTGCTGGTGTTGACAGGGTTGGCATGGATGATGCAAATCATGTCTATGATGAAATTCCTGTTAAAATACGGAATCGATTTGGGTGATTTCTTGGGGTTAACCGCTTTGATGATTCCTTTTATTGCGTCTATTGTTGTACCTTTTGTTTGTTTCATCGCGGTAATATTTGTGTATAACAAAATGATTGCTGACAATGAAATTACTGTGATGGCGGCATCAGGTCTGTCGCCTGCACAAATTGCACGTCCTGCAATGCGATTGGGTGTATTGCTGACCGTATTAAATTTAATTCTGACGATTTGGATTGTGCCAAAAAGTCAATCTATGTTTTATGACATGCAATGGAACCTTAAATACGGTATGGCACATATGAAATTACAAGAGGGTGCATTCACAGAAATATCTGATGGTCTGGTTGTATATGTGGACAAGGTGTCCGACCATGATCTTAACCAGGTTATGTTATCTGATATGCGAAAGAAAGATGCCCCAAGTGCAATATTCGCAGAAAAAGGAAAATTAGTAACAACACCACGTGGATTGTCACTGGTTATGACAAATGGTGCCTTGCAATCAACAGGCAAACAAAAAGTAACTGGTACATTCGATACATTTGATATGGATTTAAATGTTGTTGAAAAAGGAAGTGAAAATTCTTTTCGTGTAAGAAGAATTCCAACGTGGGATCTATTACGCGTTGCATTTGACGCAAAAACAAAGAAACAACATAAAATGATTTTGAACGAACTGTGCAACAGATTCCTTAGTCCGTTTATGAATCTTATACTAGCAGCATTATGTGCGACAATATTGTTACGCTCTTCACTGTTACGTCGCAGGGCAAGCTTTGCACCTGTCGTTGCTGTGGCGTCAATGGCTGGTGTTATGGCCATATATATGTCTGTATCAAACATGATTGGCAGTTTATCGGAATTTGTGTTATTGGCACTTGGACTAATTTTAACATTTAGTTTAATAATGATGCAGTTGGTAAAAAAATGAAAATATTAAAACTGTCTTTTATTGCATATTTCTGCATCATCGCACATGCGTATGGTTTGGGGCTTGATATAAATGAGCCTAAAACCGTCGTTGCCGACAAAATAGAATATAATGTAAAATCCGAAGAAATAAAAACTGTTGGCAATACAGAAATTACAAACCAATCTGGTCAACGCATAACTTTGCTTGATTCTTATATATCTTCCAAAGGTGAAAACATATCTGGAAACGATGTTCAATTATGGTTGGGACATCACATATATGTCGAATCAAAAAATATTGTTCGTGACGGCAATATAACTGTTGCGAAAAATGCATTGTTTACAGCGTGTGCTGACTGTGATTCATATGGCGAAGCGTGGGAAATATGGGCAAAAAAGTTCACACATAATCTGGATGAACGAATGATGTCCTTTGTAAGTCCTGTATTTTATATATATGACTTGCCCGTATTTTGGTTCCCATATATACAACTGCCAGACCCAGGTGTAAAATATAAATCTGGATTTTTAATACCGGATATGGGTTCAACAAACAAAATGGGAACACAGATAAATGTGCCTTTTTATCTATCTTTGTCAGACACACATGATATAACATTTACATTTTCATATCTGACCCAAGAAAACCCTTTATTCCAAGCAGAACATCGTTTAAACGCAAGTCATGCAGAAATCAGAACACAAGGTTCGTTTACACGTAACAAAGCAGGCGAAAACCGTTGGCATATATTTAATAATGATGTTATTGAACTGGGTGAAAATGCACGTGCAACTGTATTTTTAGAACGCACATCCGACAAAACATATTTGCAAAAATACGGTTTCTATGATGCGCAACCATACCTTGATTCTGGTGCAACCCTAGAAATATTTGGGCAGAGCAGTTATGCCGTTGCAGACACGCACTTTTTCCAAGAATTGCGTGAGCGTTCAAACCGATACGCAGTACCAGACGGTAATATTTTACCAAACATTCGTGCCGTACATCAAACAGCACCATTATTCGGAGAAACATACGCAACATTCGGTGCAGACATTCTTGGGATTTCTGGCGATGGCACATCTTCACAACGTATGATTGGTGACGCAAGATTAACAACACCATGGACATTATGGGGTGGCAACCGATTAACAGCCAGCGTATCAGCACGATATGACTTGTATAATTTTAACAACACTAAAATGATAGATAATTCTGTATACTCTGGCATAAAAAGTCGATTTTTACCCAGTGGATATCTGGAATGGGGATTACCATTATTTAAACCAACAAAAACATGGACACAGGTAATTGAACCACGTGCTAGAATTACTGTTATGCGTAAAATGGACGAAGCAGGCTTTTTATTAAACAATGATTCTGCCGGTACTGTACTGACTGATACCACATTGTTTTCAGACAATCGTTTTGCAGGATTTGATTTATGGGAAAATGGAACTTATGCAGATTATGGTGCACGTTGGTATGCATATAACAATAAAGGGAAAAGCTTTGAAATCTTCTTGGGTCAATCTTATGATTTCACAGACAAAGATATTGTAGATTTAAATAGCGGATTTCGCAATGGCTTATCAGACTATGTCGGACGCATCAGTTATAACAATGCAAAATGGTTGCAATTTGCATCACGTTTCAGATTAAACCAAGACACATTATCACTAAGCCATATGGAAACTTCTGCAAGAGTAGGCCAAAAAGGCGTTTATTTGAACATTGGGCATATTTGGTCTGAAAACTTAAACGAAACAATAACTGGACTAGAAGACGTACACGAGGCAGTAATTGGTGCAACTGTAAAACTGTCTAACAGATGGAACATCCAATGGAATGGTATATACGATGTAGAATCACATGACTTCCAACGTCATACAGGCGGTGTATTTTATAATCATCCTTGTTATTATATATCTGTACAATACCGTCGTGATAACGCAAGAAAAAATGACTATGTCGGAAATACAACTTTTCAGTTTAAATTTGGCATGGCAATCGATGGCCAACAATACTAATAAAAATAGAAAGGAAGAAAATGAAATACTTTAAAATTCTAATGATGTTTATTATGTCTGGATTCGCAATGCCTGTATTTGGTGCGTCTGTTGTTGCAAATATAAACGGAACGCCGATAACAGATACCGATATTACTGCACGTACTAAACTGATGGCAAAACAAGGAAAAACATCAACAGACAATCGTCGCGTAGCACTGCAAAGTATTATCGATGATAATATCAAAATATCTTATGCAGGCAACTTTAACGCACTGCCAGACGACAAAACAGTTGAACAAGAATTTAAGAAAATGAATCTTGGCGATTTATCAAAATCAGAAATCGAAATGGCAAAAAATGCACTGCGTGCGGAAATTGCATGGCAAATTGTTGTTGGCCGTACAATACTGCCAACAGTAGATGTGTCAAACGAAGATATAAATGCTGAAAAAGTAAATTTGGCACGTGAACATGGATTGCCAATTGAAATGACTATTGTTCGTTTAACAGATATTCCAAGCGACATTGCAAAACATTTAACAAAACCAAAGTCTTGTGATGACGCAATAAAAATCGCAGAAAATTTGGGCGGTATACCACAAAAATTCACAGCATTACAATACGAGTTATCACTGGATATTCGCGAACGCATAGCAGGACTGCCTAATCTTACATGGTCGCCTGTGCAAGATGATAGCGTTTTATTAGTGTGCGATACAAAAAAGACCAACGAATACAAAAATTTGGATACAATTATTAAACAAAATGCACAATATAAACAAGCAATGTTCTTGGCCGATCAACAATTAAAACAACTGCGACGCAAGGCAGTTATTGTAATAAACGACGACAGATATAAACTATGAAACCAGTATTATTTAACTTTACAGACGCAGAACTGGAAAAATATTTGGCAGACATTGGTCAGCCACGTTTTCGTGCAAAACAAATTCGTGAATGGCTAAATCGTGGTGCACCTAATTTTATATCTATGAAAAATATTCCTGAAAAATTACGCATAGATTTAGATAACAACGCACAAACATTACCATTAAAAATTGTCAAAAAATTAGAATCTGCAGATGGCGAAACAACCAAGTTCTTGCTGGAAATGACAGACGGCGAACAAATCGAATGTGTTTTAATGCGTACAACATATGGAAACAGCGTTTGCGTCAGTTCACAAGCAGGCTGTGCAATGGGTTGTAAATTCTGTGCTAGCACATTATTAGGATTAAAACGCAATTTAACTGCAAATGAAATTTATGCACAAATTCTGGTTGCACAATGGGAACTTCGTGGCGATAAATTTGCAGACAAACCAATTCGTCCAAATGGTGACGCAAACAACAATGATGTTTCGCATATTGTAATTATGGGAACAGGCGAACCATTACAAAACACAGAAAATGTTATCAACTTTATTGAACGTGCAAATTCACAAATGGGAATTGGATGGCGAAGAATTACTGTATCAACATGCGGTATCGTTCCTGGAATAGACAGGTTGATAGAGTGGGGCAGACCAATAAACCTTGCAATTTCTTTGCATGCACCAACAGATGAATTACGCAGTCAAATTATGCCTATAAATAACAAGTATAAAATTGTTGATGTTATGGATGCGGCATGGCGTTTCACAGACTTGCACAATCGTCAGTTGATGATTGAATATATATTACTGGGCAAGCGTAATGAAGACGGAGAAATTGTTTTATATAACGCAACGCCTGAATATGCAGAAAAGTTATCTAAAATTTTGCAAGGTAAGAACTGTATGGTAAACCTTATACCATGGAATGCTGTTGATGAACGCGATTTTGCGTCACCATCAGGAAATGCTGTACACAGATTTCAAGATACACTTATAAAAAACGGAATTCATACGCGTATCAGACGCGAACGTGGAACCGATATTGGGTCTGCATGCGGTCAATTGCGATTAAATAACAAAAAAGGCATAAAATGAAATTAAAATATATTACATGTTCTGACCCACGTGAATCTTTGCAAATCAGCGATTTAATAGAACTTACAAAAATATCTCCAAAGGTTGAAATCGGCATGCAATCACACCCAAGTGCAATGATGAGTGGATTAGACAGAAATATTTGGTTTAACAAATTTCTTGATTGGGCAGGCAAACAAAAAACACCCGTAAATATTGCAATGCATGTAAACTACCAATGGTGCGATAAAATGTGTAGTGGCATTATACCAAATGAAATTGCCAAATGGATGCAGTTACGTAATATTCACACTGACGCGCCTGTTATCAAAAGATGGCAGTTAAATATCGGCGATGGAACAAGCAACTTTGACGCAGAAAAAATCGCACGTTTAATAGAAATGTTTCCAGAAAACGATTTCTTGTTCCCATTTAACCCATATGTTCAATCCAAGATATCCGCATTGTATAAAACAAACGCAAAGTTTTCTTTGATGTATGATTCTTCGTACGGTTATGGCATTTGCCCAGACAAATGGAATCCACCAGTATATAACGACAGAAACATGGGATATGCAGGCGGTCTGTCGCCAGAAAATGTGGTGCAAAATCTGGAAAAAATTTCACAGGTTGTTCCAAAAGACTATACAACATGGATTGATGCAGAAGGTAAATTGATGATGCCTAATTCACGCACGTGGGACATGAACAGGGTTACAAACTATGTCAAAAACGCACTTGCATGGGAGGCAAATCAGAAAACAAAATAAATCCGGTATAAAACCGGATTTTTAATTGAAAATATGAATTTATTTTTGTATCTTAAAACCACGTAACCTAAGGGAAAAATTATGACAGATACAAAGTTAAGTTTTGAAGAAGCATACAAACAATTGATGGAACTGGTTAAAAAAATGGAATCTGGCGAATTACCACTGGCTGATTCTGTTGCTGCATACGAACAGGGTATTAAATTAAAAGCATACTGCGAACAATTATTAAAAGAAGCAGAATTGAAAATTGAAACACTGAAAGTAAGCGAATAATTATCTTTAACTAAACGGATTTGTCGTGGTAGAAAAAAGCAAACTTACCCCTGTTATGCAACAGTATGTTGATATGAAGGCGGAAAACCCAGATGCATTGCTGATGTTCAGACTGGGTGACTTTTATGAATCTTTCTTTGAAGATGCAAAAACAATCAGTGCTACATTAAGTTTGGTTTTAACAACACGTGGAACAGATGGCAATGGAAACAATATTCCAATGTGTGGTATTCCATGGCATGCCGCAGATAATTATTTTGGTCGTTTGGTTCGCAGTGGTTACAAGGTTGCATTGGTTGAACAGATGGAAACACCTGCCCAGGCCAAAGAACGCGGACATAAATTTATCGACCGTCAGGTTGTACGTGTTTTAACACCTGGCACATTGACTGATGATAATTTACTGACCCCAAAAAAATCTAACTTTTTGATTGCAATCACACCAATCGGTGGTGGTAAATATGACATCGCTGGTTGTGATATTTCAACAGGTGAATTCTTTGTCGGAAATACAAACGATATATTTGATGATTTAACACGTATAAACCCAGCCGAAGTTATTTTCCCATTTGGTATGGCCGAAGAAAAAAACATCAAGAAAATTCGTGATGCATTTAAGTCTACACCTGTGTATGAAAAACTGTATCATCGCAGCGACATAGATACTGTTGTATCGCGTGTGTTTGGTTGTGCAGTAAACGCAGGCGAAGTTTCAAAAAATTCTGATAACGCAATTTGTTTATTGGCTGGATATTTATTTAATACTCAACGTGGGGCGGCAATTACTTTTCGTGCACCGTATACATTTAAATCTGGCAAACAGTTGTTAATAGATTCTTCCACTTGGAAAAGTCTGGAAATCGATGCCCCAATGCATGACGGCGGTGCATGTTTGATAGATGTTTTAGACGAAACTCATACATCTGCAGGTGCACGAAAACTGCGTGCATATCTGCGTTCGCTGTCCAGCGACATAAATGAAATTATGTTGCGTCAACAGCATATTTCACACTTTGCATTAAATCCAGATATTCGCATAACAATGGAAAACATTTTATCGTCTGTTCCTGATGTTGGACGTGCAATATCAAGATTGTTGTCTGGACGTGGCACACCACGTGATTTGCGAAATGTTGCAGAATTTTTATATGTTTTGCCACGTGCACAGATGATGGCTTCACGATTGGACGCAGGTTTTGAACCGTTGTTTAATAATATAAATACGCACAGTGAAATCGCATTGAAATTAAACCGCGCATTATCTGATGAATTACCCAGCTTTTTCCGTGACGGAAATGTTATTCGCGATGGATTTGATGTTGCCTTGGATAATATGCGTTCATTATCACATGGCGGACGCGAAACAATTGCCGCATTACAAGCAGAATATATAAACCAAACCGGAATAAATACACTTAAAATAAAATACAATAATATTTTGGGATATTTTATAGAAGTGCCAGCCGCCCGTGCAGAACCAATGATGGCACCAAATTCTGGTTTTATTCACAGACAAACAATGGCTGGCAATTTGCGTTTCACAACAGAACGCTTGATTGAACTGGATAACAATATTCGCAGCGCTGCAGAAAAAGCCGCAGGAATTGAATCAGAAATCATAAATGAATTTATTGAAACAATTCGCACTGTGGCTGATGATTTGCTGGCTACGGCTGATTTATTGGCAGACGCAGATGTCTGGTGTGCATTGACCGCGGTTAGTGATAAGTATTCTTGGGTTCGTCCAAATATGACAGACGACTGTGCGTTTGATGTTGTTGGTGGTCGCCACCCTGTGATAGAGGCTGTATTACGCAAATCAGGCGATAACTTTGTAAAAAACGACTGTAACCTGAACGCGAATTCAATTGC
>JBKSMR010000054.1:0-6669 GCA_046881895.1 Alphaproteobacteria bacterium | reverse complement strand
TTGGGCTCTTTTGTCCCAGCAGAACGTGCAACTATCGGCGTTTGCGACCAATTGTTTAGTCGTGTTGGTGCATCTGATAATCTGGCCGCAGGTCAATCAACATTTATGGTTGAAATGAGTGAAACTGCCAATATTTTAAATCGTGCAACCAATCGTTCGTTTATCATATTTGATGAAATCGGTCGTGGTACTGCGACTTATGACGGTATGGCAATTGCCCAGGCGGTATTAGAATACCTAAACAAATTATGTCCACGCACACTGTTCGCAACACATTATCACGAACTGACTGGGTTGGTATTAAACGGGTATTTGAACAATGTATCGTGTCTGACAATTGATGTACGTGAACACAACAACGAAATTATATTTATGCACAAGATTGTATCAGGTGTCGCAAATCGTTCGTATGGTATTCAGGTGGCAAAGATGGCAGGTATGCCAACATCTGTGGTCGCACGTGCAGAATGCGTCTTGGCGGCATTGGAAAATAATGAAATGTCAGTACCAATACAAAGTGCACCAAAACCCACGCAACGCAAAAAGAATAATGTTTGCGACGAACTGCCACCACAATTAAATCTGTTTGGGTAACAAAAGGAAAATTAAATGAGTAATATAAAATATATTTTTAAACCATTTAACGGTAAAGAGAACGAGGTTTGTCTTTCATCCGATGAGTTGTGTCACCATATAAAACACTTTGATTTTTTGCGTAAATATGACACCGATGGCAGAGCATATGATGTATCGCGTGGCACAGAAAAGCGTTTTGCTTTATCGGCCGAGGTTATCTTTGATTTTGAACTGGGGTTAAAAATACCATGTGTCTTTGGAGATAATCCTAATAACAACTTCATTTTTTATATTGGCGAAAAAGTTGAACAGATTCAAAATTCAGATAAGATAAAAGTTACCGTTCCACATTTCCCTGCAACGCTTTCCGAAGAACTGCACGAAACATATATAATTGATAAAAACAATTATGTGATAAATAACAAAACATTGGAACAAATACACCCTGTACGTGGACGCGGAGAAAATTCACGATTAGACCAATTTATCAAAACTGTAACATACTCAAAAACTCGACTAGATAGGGTAAAATAAAATGAAATCGGGTTGGGTTATCTTGGACAAGGATTCAGGGCTGTTTTCCAGAACAGCCGGTGGTAAAATTGCACGAATGATTGGAACAAAAAAATTCGGGCATATTGGCACACTGGACCCGATGGCGTCTGGGGTGTTGCCAATCGCAATTGGGGATGCAACCAAGATGATTCCATTTGTCGAAGAAATATCACCAAATGTAAAAGAATATTTATTTTCACTGCAATTTGGGTTTGAAACAGACACACTGGACATCACAGGTCGCGAAATAAAACGCAACGATATTGTGCCAAGCGAATCTGATGTGTTGGGTGTGTTACCAAAACTGATTGGAAAAATATCACAGGTTCCACCGCAATATTCTGCTGTACACGTTGATGGCAAACGTGCGTATGATGCTGCGCGTCAGGGCAGGGCGGTTGAAATCCCCCCACGTGATGTCGATATTTATGATTTAGAATTCTGTGGTATACAGGACAAATCTTGGCATTTTCGCGTACGTTGCAGTCGTGGTACATATGTACGTTCAATTGCACGTGATATCGCAAAGTTATGTGGAACAATTGCGACTGTTGATATGATAAGACGAACGCAGTCTGGTGGTTTTGATATAAAAAGTGCTGTAAAACTTGATTTTTTGGAAAATCTGTTTAATAATAGTGCCAGCATCCATGAAAATTTGATGCCGGTGGATTTTGGACTGGGGGACATTCCGGTTCTGAATCTGTCTGATAAAGACGCTGAATTTTATAAAAACGGTGGCTTTATCACAGTTGCCGCAGGTAACGGCATGTATCGCGTCTATGACAATGATTTATTTATTGGTATTGGCGTTGTATACGACGGAAAACTGCGACCAAAACGAACAATTTAAAAACATAAGGAAAGTATAATGTCCATTACAAAGACAAAAAAGTCTGAATTGATTCAGGCATATAAAATTTCTGAAAACGACAATGGTGGTTCCGTTGAATCACAGGTTGCTGTTTTGACAGAACGCATTCGTAATTTGACAGAACATATGAAGGCTAACCACAAAGACAACCATTCTAAGCGTGGTTTGTTGTTGATGGTAAACCGTCGTAAAAAATTGTTGGCCTATATCAAAAAACGTAATCCAGAAGATTACGAAAACTTGATTAAAAAGTTAGGTCTGCGTAAATAATAATTCCCCATTCGGGGAATTTTATTTTTTCTGCATTGAATACTTGCATTTTGAATTTTTAGCGTGTAAAATCCCTTATATGAAAACAGCAACAATAATTATTATTAAATAATTGGCGACTGCGCTTTGGCGGTGGCTGGGGCGTATGTACGCCCTTTTTTTAATGATAAAAACATTATACGGAGTTATAAATTATGGCATACCCAAAAACAGACCTGCGTGCAGATTTCCCAGCACTGGAACAGCAAGTATTACAATATTGGCGTGAAAATAATACCTTTGACAAGACATTACAAAAAACAAAGCAAGGTCATCCTTTCAGTTTCTTTGATGGTCCACCATTTGCAAACGGTATTCCACACTGGGGACATTTGGGTGTTACTGTGGTAAAAGATATGATATCACGCTTTCAAACAATGAACGGCAGATATGTAAAACGTGAACTTGGTTGGGATTGTCATGGTTTGCCTGCGGAAAATTCTGTTGAAAAAAAGGTTGGTAAATCTGCAAAAGATATTGTTGCAAACGATGGAATCGAAGCATTCTGTAATATGTGCAGAACAGATGTTATGACATATACAAATGAATGGGATAAATTTATTGAACGTATGGGCCGCTGGGTTAAAATCGGTGATGAATATGGTTATAAAACCATGAATAAAAACTATATGGAATCTGTAATGTGGACATTAAAAACACTGTACGACAAGGGTTTGTTGTACAAAGATTACAGTGTAAATCCATATGACTGGGTAAACGGTACAGTAATTTCAAATTCCGAAGCGTCCAGTGACTATCGCGAAATTGTTGATGATGCTGTGACTGTTTGGTTCGAACTTGAAAATGGCGACCGTGTTATCGCATGGACAACAACACCATGGACATTACCTGCGAATTCTGCATTGGCGGTAAATCCAAATATGGAATATCTGCGTATGCAAGACGAAGACGGCAGCGTTTATGTCGTTGCAAAAACCAGATTAAAGGCGTATGAAAAACAATTTGCAAACGCAACAGAAATCGAATGTATCAAGGGCTCTGATTTGGTTGGTAAACACTATACGCCATTATTTCCATATTATGCAGGTACATCTGATTTATTGTTCCAAGTTATACCAGCAGATTATGTATCTGATTCAGACGGTACAGGTATCGTTCACATTGCACCTGCATATGGTGCCGAAGACTTTTGGGCGGCAAAAAATATCGACCAACATTTCCCTGTTCTGTTGAATGTTGATGACTATGGCAACTTTGATGATACAGTTGTTGATTTTGCTGGCGAAAATATATTTGCCGCAACACCACGCATTATAGATTGGTTAAAACAAAATGGAAAACTGGTCAAAAAAGAACAATATAAACACAGTTATCCTTTTGGTGATCGCAGTAAAGAAAAACTGATTCAGCGTGCAACAAATTCTTGGTATATCAATGTACCAAAAATCAAAGACAAATTGTTGGCTAATAACGCGACTGTAAATTGGACTAGTGCTGGCGAAAGATTCCGTACTTGGATAGAAGGTGCACGTCCTTGGTCGATATCACGCAACCGTTTCTGGGGTATGCCATTGCCAATCTGGGAACGCGACGGCGAATTCAAAGTATTTGGTTCAATCGCAGAACTGGAAGAATTCTTTGGTGTTCCGGTTGATGACCTGCATCGTCCAACACTGGATAAATTGACACGCGACGGTTGGACACGTATATCAGACGTGTTGGATTGCTGGGCCGAAAGTGGTTCAATGCCATGGGCATCATTGCACTATCCATTCGATCCGTCATCTTACGATGCCGAGACTAAATTACCAAAAGGATTCCCAGCTGATTATATTATCGAAGGACAAGATCAAACACGTGGTTGGTTCTATTCTTTGATGGTTTTGGCAACAGCTTTGTTTGATAAACCTGCCTTTAAGGCGGTATCTGCAAATGGTATGGTTGTTGATGAAAACAAAAAGAAATATTCAAAATCATCAAAGAACTATGTTGACCCAGAACAACAAATTGAACAATATGGCGCAGATGCGGTACGTCTGTTTATACTGGGGTCAAACTTTATGAAGGCAGAACCTGTATTAATTGATAACGAAGGTAAAGTATTTACAGAAGCGTCAAAAACAATTCAAACACCACTGTGGAACGCATATCACTTCTTTACACTATATGCAAACGCAGGAAATGTTGTTGCAAAGTATATGACAAATCCAGAAAAACCAATGGATAAATATATCTTGGCTGAATTGAATATGCTGATTGACAGTGTAACAAAATCTTTGTCTGAATATAAACCAGATGTCGCTGTCAAAGATATTATCAAATTCTTGGATATCTTGAACAACTGGTACATCAGACGCGGACGTGCACGTATCTGGGACGAAGAACAAGACGCATTTGACACACTTTATACTGTATTGGTTACATTGTGCCGTGTTCTGTCGCCTTTTGCACCATTTATATCTGAATTTATCTATCGCAACTTAACGGGCGAAGAATCTGTGCATTTAACAGACTGGCCAGCTGCAGATAAATTCGACAAAAAGATTGTTGACGATATGCGTCGCGTACAGTCAATTGTTTCTGTTGGAAACCAATTACGTGAACAATATAAACTGCGTAACAGATTACCATTAAATTCTTTGACAATCGCAGGTGCAAATATGCCTGAATATGCAGATATAATCAAAGACGAATTAAATGTAAAATCTGTAAAGTTTAATGCAAATATCGCAGATGTTGCAGACAGCTTTGTATATCTGATTACACCAAAAATTGGTGCACGTCTTGGTGGTGCATTAAAAGATATAATACCGTCCGTAAAACGTGGCGAATATGAGGTCAAGGGCGACAAACTGATGGCTGCGGGTCACGAACTGAACGCAGACGAATTTGAAAGCCGTTTAACAATCAAAGATGGCGTTACTGGTGCTGCACTGCCAGATAATACTGCTGTTGTTGTATTGGACACAGAATTAAACGCAGAACTGATTGCCGAAGGTTTGGCAAACGATGCGTTGCGTCATATCCAAAACACACGCAAAACAGCAGGTTTGGATGTTTCAGACCGTATCGTTCTGACATATAACGCAGACCCAGCTGTCGCAGCAGCAATCGAACAACACAAAAAACACATCATGCACGAAGCTTTGATTGTTGAAATGTCTGTTGGCGATGGCGAATATGCAACAGAATTCGAAGGTTATAATCTGGCTGTATCTGTAAAGAAAGCATAATAAAAAAAGGATATATGTATGGCATGCATAAATACAATTTGTCCGTTTAATCGTGGCACAACATGTTCTAATAACTTAACACTTTGTATTGTACGCGATTTGTATGACGCACAACAAAGAACATATGCACGCCTTACATATGCAACAAAAGAAAGATAAACAAAGAAATATAAACCAGATGACACCACAACAATATTTTGATTTAGTTATTCCAACCGTTGATATGACAATTCGGTCAGAACTGTATCATACAAACGAATTTAATTTTGCTGTGGCAGTGATTTTGTCTGCACAGGCAACCGATAAAAAGGTGAACGAGGTTACACCACGCCTGTTTGAAATCGCACCAACACCACAAAAAATGCTTGAATTGGGACTGGACGGTTTAAAAGAACATATTCGTGTTATATCTTTCTTTAATAACAAGGCGAAAAATATTATAGCGTTGGCACAAAAACTGAACGAAGAAGATATAACAGATACTTTTTCAGAAAAATATCATAATCGTGATAATTTGATGACTTTGCCGGGCATCGGTCAAAAGACTGCAAATGTTGTATGCAATGTTTTATGGAACGCGCCACACATTGGTGTTGATACACACGTATTTCGCAACGCACACAGATATGGATGGGTAGGCGACGCAGATAATACACCAGAAAAAGTAGAAGAAAAATTATTAAAAAAAATCCCAAAAAAATATCATTCAATTGTAAATCATGTTATGGTTTTGCATGGTCGATATGTTTGCAGCGCACTTCGTCCAAAATGTGAAAAATGTCCTGTAGCAGGGTATTGCCCATATACAGGAAAAAGTACCAATTGTAAAAACAAATAAAACAATATAGAATATCTATCACAGACACTGCATGACAACAAACGGACTTTCTACGAAACCCGAACCCACATCCCTAGGTGCAATGTTTGTTCATTAAAAAGCCGGTGTTTACCGGCTTTTTTAATACACTATTTAATATTTGCAATTTTGATTTTGTCTGTTATAATTCTGTTCGCTTGGGTGGTTAGCTCAGTTGGCTAGAGCGTTACGTTGACATCGTAAAGGTCGTTGGTTCGAGTCCAATACCACCCACCATACTTCGCCAAGGCTTTGTATGGCACAGCCAATTCTTAAAAGGTGAAACAAAACGATGCGAATGCAAA
>JBKSMR010000053.1:0-30824 GCA_046881895.1 Alphaproteobacteria bacterium | reverse complement strand
TCAGAAACCTCGGTTGTAACGGCCACAGCTTTTTTAATCGCTTCGTAAATCTTTTTTACATCAAAAGGAACTGTTTCCCCACTGCGTTTCTGAACAGCAACCAAATGTGTTAACAAGGTTGGTGTGATTTGAATTTGAATTTCATTTTGTGTTTCTGGCATTTTATAACTCCACTTCCTTGATAAAAACACAACATATAGTGAATGTTTTGTTGATTTGATAACAATATATAGTTTTATACAAATTATAACAATATAGAAAAATGAATTTTTTTGTATTTTTCGCTTTACTTTTCAAAATGTGGATTTTCTGCCTAGTACAGCAAGAAAACAGAATCGGTGTTTTTGCACCAAGATATCTTTTGTGTCAACAAAAAACACTTTTTACATAAAAAGACGATTCGGTTTTTTTGCAAAAACACAAAATATTGACACAAAATTTCCGATTCGACACTATATATTGTGTTTTTAGTCATTTTTCGAATCGGCATATTTAGGTTGTTTTTCTTATAAAATATCAGTATATTCTTAAATATATATGCCATGGTGGTGTATATAAAACTTTAACTAAACAAAGGCATTATTATGATTGCTAAGAACATATATGAAATGCTGCATGATGTTTGTACCCGGAACAAGGACAGTATTTTCTTTGTCAGGGAAAACGAAACATATGCAGATTTGTTAAAGAAGGTGAAGCAACGTGCCGTATTATTGGCAAAACGTTTCAAAATCAAAAAAGGCGATACAGTCGCAATTCTTTCTGGCAATACACCAGACTTTTTGCGTACGTATTTCGCAATTACATCCCAAGGGGCACGCGTGTTGATGCTGGATACAGGATTGCAAACATCAGAGCATATCAATATGATGAAACGCACAAACTGTAAACTAACATTGGCACAAAAGCATTATTTCATAGATGATGCACCATCCAAGATGTTTGATATTGAAAATATTGACGATACGGATGAAAACGAATTTGTTATGGCAGACACTGAACGCAGCGATATCGCACAACTGTCATTTACATCTGGGTCAACTGGGAATCCAAAGGTTGTCGGACTGACACACGAAAATCTGTTGTCGCTGTCTGATGGTGCCCAGTTCTATAAGGATGTTATTCTCCCAGGCTATACATTCTATGGCTTTTTACCGCTGTACCATATATATGGCGTAGTGATAAATATCATCGTACCAGTTTCATTACAGGGTAAACTGTTATTGCAACCGGTCTTGAAACCACAAGAATTTATCAAGGACTTTAAACAATACAAACCAGAAGTTATCCCTGCTGTTCCACGTATTTGGGAAGTATTCTATAAGAAAATCGTAGATACCGCCAAAGACAAACACGCATGGACCCTGATGCGCATTGTTGTGTCAATGCGTAAAGTACTGCGTGCAATTGGGTTGGGTGTAATTGTGGACAAGGTTACAAAACCTGTACACGACGCATTCGGTGGAAATACCAAGGTTTTGATATCCGCAGGTGCAACATTAAAACCATCTATTCGCAAGTTCTATGAAAAAATGGGATTTGTTGTTGGCGATTGCTATGGTCTGACAGAAACAACAGGGCCTGCGAACTTTAACTTTGCGTTCCGCAGGGCAAATGGTTCGATGTATTATGCAGGGCCATTGTTGGGTAACGAAATACAAATCCATAATCCTGATAAACACGGTATCGGTGAAATTTGGGTTCGCGGTAATATGGTTATGCCGGGTTACATTGAAAACGACACCGCAAATGCCGAAGCGTTTGAAAATGGCTGGTTTAAGACAGGCGACATTGGTTGCTTGGATAAATATGGCCGCCTGCAGGTAAAGGGACGCATGAAACAAGTTATCGTTTTGGACAGCGGTAAAAACGTTTATCCAGACGAACTGGAAGACCTGTATATGCAAAACGATGAAATCTTGAATGCGGCTGTATTTGAATACGTAATCAAAGATAAAATCGTTCCATTTGCTGTATTCCAGGTCAAACCAGGAACAACTGTTGAACGCGTGGCGTTGTTGTTGAAAAAATCTAATCTGGCGATTGCACAGTATAAGTGGGTTAAACACTTTGCAATTACCGAAGAAGAATTGCCATCAACATCTGCAAAAAAAGTAAAACACTTTATGGTTCGCGATATGCTGAATCATGGTGCATTTACACGCGCAGAAAACTAAACGACAATAAAACACAGACAAAAAGGGGAAGAAATTCCCCTTTTTTATTGACTAACTGTATTTTTTACCTATATATATTTGTGACGGGTGAACATAGCCAAAGGAGTGTTGTGATGAAGTTACAGAATGTAAAATCGCCAGAAATGGCAAGGTTTTTGCTTATGATGCTGTTGTCACGCAGCAAAGTCTTGGAGAAAAAAGTACAAGAGGGAAACTGTGCAACTGATACTATCGCCAAACGAAGGTCTGAATTGGATTTTTTAAACGACTATCTGGAAAATAGCGATTGTTCATACCTGGACAGAAAAGAAACCGAGTCAGATATATTATCACTGAAAAACGAAATTAGACGTTTGGAACAAGATGAAGCAATTGGCGAACGTGCATCTGCCAGTCTCAGACAGATACAGCGTGCAGTGTATAAACTAAATGACATTGTTGCAAAATTTGAAACACAAGAAAAGCACGCAAAGATACAACACACACGATAAAAAATCCCCCGAACGGGGGATTTTTTAGTGGTTAGTGGCAGATTTATTTATCACCACTATCCCGTCACTACGTGACACCCCTTCGCCAGCGAAGGGGATTTTTATAAATCGTTTACAAAGTCCAAGACGCGTTTATCAAATATAACATCACGCACAGATAACGGTGCAGCAATATGCATATCAGACGCACGACGCGTACGCGACAATGCAACATATGCCTGACCGTGGGCAAAACATCCGCGCGACACATCAACAACAACTGTATCCAATGTTTTTCCCTGAGCCTTGTGTATCGTCATGGCATAGCCAAGATTTAGTGGGAACTGTTTATATCCCCCAACCTCGTTTTCAACCAATCTGTCATTTTCATCACGAGAGTATTCAATCTTTTGCCATTTTTCTGGTTTTACAGAAACTATTTCGCGACCATCAGATAACAATTGCACAATAATTTCACGACTGGACATACTGCGTACGATTCCCATTGACCCATTGTGCCATTTGTCGCCATTTTTTACAAATACAACCAGTGCACCCACCTTTAAAGTCAATTCAAGTGGTGCCGGCACATCACGTTCTGAAAAGTTACCACTTAACACACCATTGTATGTCACTGGCGTATCTGTTATTTGTGCCAGACGCGTGGCGTTTATACGGTCTGCGACCGCACGAAAAGGCGTGATAACAACAGCGTTCTGACGACGTGCGTCATCAGAAATCTGACACGAATTAAAGAAAGGCAATACGTCTGTATGATTTTGACGCAAGCGTACCAGACTGTTTAACAGGTCTGTATCATTCTGACGATATATCGTATCAAAATTATACTTTATAAAATTTGCACGGCTGTAGACATGACTGTCAAAAAAGTAAGAATTTGCATGACCATATTCATCACTGTAATACTGTGTCGCATCACGTGTAATAACAGGCGGCAATTGAAATAAATCACCAATGGCGACAACCTGAATTCCACCAAATGGTTCATTATTTTTTCGTGCATATCGTGCCAAGATATCAATCGCATCCAGCAAATCAGGTGCCACCATTGAAATTTCATCTATGACTAAAACATCTGTGGCATTTAAAATATTGCGTGGTTTTGCCTTTAACTTTAACAATTCTGGCATAATAAAATCACGTGGCTGGATTTGAAACAGCGAATGTATCGTCTGACCACCGACATTTAATGCAGACACAGCCGTCGGGCACGCACAGATTATACGCTTGACCGACGCAGATTTCAGATAGTTTATAAAAGTTGATTTCCCAGTACCCGCAGGCCCCAGAATCAACAAATTAGAATTCGTGCGTTTAATCGCATTAAACGCATCCATCTGGGTCGAGCTTAAAATAGGTATTACAGCACTCATACCGGCATTATTACACAAACCACAACAAAATAAACATTTTTATTTTATAAAAAAACACCCTGTTATCAGGGTGTATAAAATCTGTTATCATGCGTTCAGATTTTTATTTACTTATAGCCTCACAACCATAATCAAAATCGTTCAATGTTCGTACTTTATCCACAATATCACGTGAATGAAGACCAAATATTCCACGAGTAACATTATAAAAAGAATCATCACCATAATTTCTTTCCTCGCATGAAAGTATTGGTATACTACAACAAGTAGATAAATAACCATTTGAACCATCCCTGCTAACAGGTCGATTTACAACACATCTGTTATCTGTTTCAGAACAATATACAACAGCAGCATCATGGTTGAATACCCAACCATAATCTTCAAGATGAGATACATAATTTGAAAATTCTCCATCACAATTTGACAAAGCTATTCGTTGCATTTCTTTTTGTACGCATTCTGAATGCTTTTCAAATGTTTTATCTGCCAATTGTACAGATGCACCCTCAACAATGAAAGAAACGAGATTTATACTGGAATCTTTACAATCGGAACTTTTTGGCGTATAAAATTTATTGGGGGTATATTCTAGCATTATATTAAAATTATGCATCCATGCATAATCCAACAATTTATCGCACAATGCTCTTATTGCACTCTCATCCATCTTGTTGTCCAAATAACTAAATATATCTGATTTTATATCTGTTTCCAATATAGAATCACAATATGCATTCTGAAAAATAAATAGACCGAATAAAACGACTAGTATTTTTTTCATTTTAACACCTCTTCACATCTTTCAGATTGTTTAATCATATTTTTTGCTGTATTTATCATTGATATATTTAAACCCATACCAACAACACCAGTTGCTACATTTACACCACTTATTACATTTGCAGTCGTGTTCAATGCTTTTTCTTTATTTGGGTCAACATTATCACTGTTTGCGGATGCACTGACTGCGACACCTGCTGTTCCAACTGCTGCACCTGCAATACTGGTTCCCATTGTGGCAGTCATTTGTTTTTCAATCTTTTGAATATTGTTAATATCTAAATTGCCACACCATTCAGTAACATTGTTCAATTTACTGATAATTGGAGTTTCTAGTGGACTTATACCTGCATTTTGCAACTCACGACTGAGATTAGCACCGGCTCGAACAGCTTCGTTACACGCCTGAATTTGCTGAACCAATTCGGATTTATCTCGATTTAAACCTGCGATAATTGCACTGGCAACATTTGTAGCGACATTTCCTGCCATTAAACCAGTACGCCAATTACCCAGATTTTTTTTCTTTTCTAATTTTGGTTGTAACTGGCCTTTTAATTCTTTTATTTTTGTTATATTTGCTGCTACCTGTTGCACCTGAATATCAGACATATTTGGAATTGTATTTGCATCACATGCACCCAGAGCACATAATTGTTTCCATAAATTATCTACTTGTTCATCAACATCTTTTTTTACAATTCCAACCGCCAATGCACCACCTCCTGTTGCTGTTCCAATTGCATTAACAGCGGTATTTGCCTTGGCAACACCAGAAACAGATGATATAGAATCAGATATATTTGAACATACCGATTGTATAACATTGTAATAAGATTCTGCACGTTGAATAAGTTCTGTATTTGAATCTGCACCAAAACACGGGGATAAACACATACCAACAATTGCTGTGTTTAAAAACATTTTTCTCTTCATAATTGTTTACTCCCTAGATATCTGTATATTACACACCAAACCAATTGCAACAAAAAACACCTGTCAACGTAACAATCTTAACATATTTAACCAAAGTTCACAAACACAAAAATACTTGACAAATGTTTTTTGTGTATTATATTATCAGTCAGAAAAACAAAAAAGAGGATTTATAATGAATAAAATTGACATCAGACAACAGATAAATGCACTGGAGCAGGAATTGTTGGCTGCAAACGAAAAAGTCGCAGACTTGGAAAAGAAAATCCAAGAACGCAGAGTTGGTTTAAGTTTTAACGCGGTTGGAAAAACAGACTCGATATATGCATTTGAAGTCGATTTAGACAATACAATTCAAGAACAAATGCGAAAGAAACGAATGCTGGCAGTTTTACGTGCACAACTGCACAGATAACTAAAAATCCCCCGTTTGGGGGATTTCTTTATTATAAAACAGATTATTTACATACCGCGACGTATGGTGGACGTGACTTTGATGCATCTATCTGTCCAGCACCACAATCAAGACAATTAAACTTTCTGTTTTGCGAATGCTGTTTATCCAATGGCACAGAAATCCCTGCAACATCTGTAACCTTATTCACATAACTGATATCCGGAAAACCAAAATATATCGCACGTGACGAACCAGCACACGATGATGCATTGGGATAACAGCTGGGATTATTCATTTTCGATGGGTCTGGCACACAATACGACACACATGTTTCTGGGTCTGTTATTAAACGCTCGCAATCTGTGCATGATGTTTGTGGAATTCGCAGAGTTGTTTTACCACCATAAACACCACCTAACAACACATTATCACATTTCTTAGAATCAGCCATACTTCCAGGTTCAACCACACATTCCCATTCCAACGTATTATAATTCAAACGAGCAATCATATTATTTGGACATACTTTTTCTGGGAACGGACTGATACATTCCCAAACCTCGTCAACCATTACAGCATTTTGATTACTGGCACATAGTGGACGTCTGGATTCATCGGCCACACATTCTTCTAAATCAGAATCCCAAACCATGTCACCACCACAGTTTGTTTTTTCATTATAACCAATACACTGCCAACGCCCAAAACGATATGTCTTGACCGTCCCCACAGGGCATACAATACTGTCACCAGCATCCACAGTCGATAATTCTGTGGCTTGTTCTGGAATCTCGAACTGGGTAAGATATATCAGCTGACCATCTTGCAAATCCATGTCCTTGATAATGGCAGCCGGCACAATACGTTTTGTAACAGAACCACCAGATATTATATAATTATCCTGAAACAACCCAAATGTACCAGAATCTGAAAAATAACGTTCCAATATATCCATCATATCATTATAATATGCAGTATCTATCTGTGATGTCGCAGTAACGATGTAATGATATATCTTTTTCTTGGACGACTGATTTTCGCAACTGGTCACCTTCATAGATTCATTTAAACATACAAATTGACTGACGATTCCATTTTGTTCAACACAAATATCTTGGAATTCAAAGCCGTTTATTTGTGCATTATGCATTGCATTTGCACACTGGGCAATTACACGCATATCAGACATACTTATCGCTGTTTCTGTAGTATATTGTTCAAGGCGTTGGCTGGGGCTGTCAAACATATAAACCCCCACCATGAACAAGGCAACTAAAATCATGATAAAAATATTCATCATTCCCTCTTGCGATTTATTAAAAGTCTAGGTAATATACAAATAAATTGCAACAGAAAATCTGGGGGTGACATGAAAAAATTTTTAACCATTATGTTGACAATCTTGATGACGGCATGTGGCTTTCAACCGATGTTCACAGGTCAAACAACCGATATTTACGTCGCACCAATCAATGGAATAAACGGGATTGAGCTGCGTAATGCATTATGGACAGAATTTGGAAACCAATATGGTCCAGATGCAAAATATACACTTACTGTACAACTGCGTGAACCGACAACAAAATATAAAGCACTGGCACAAACAGGTGACGCAGAATGGCAAGAAATATCACTGTCTGCAACATATACACTGACACATAATGGTAAAAAGATTGCATCTGGTTCTGAAACCGCTGCCGAATCATATGCGTTTGTGTCATACTTGGTTGCATCAAATGCGTCATATAATAATTCTGTTAAAAACATTATTCGTACGCTGTCTTCAAAAATCAGCACGCGCGTTATCACAGAAACATATAAATACGAACACAAGGAAACAGTTAAATAATGAAATGGCGTGATACCGATTTTAGAAACGGCATTGAAAAAACAAAAGCAGTCTTGATTTACGGTCAAGACGCAGGTTTGGTCGACGAATACTGTGATATAGCGATTGAAAAACTGGGAATCGCCAAAGATTGTTTGTTCGCATTGGATTCTGATGAATTACGTGAAAAGCAAGATGCCTTGTTTGCCGAAGCGTGCAGTCCATCCATGTTTGGCGACAAAAAATTGGTCCTAATATCACGTGCAGGCGACAGTGATGCGAAACTAATCGCAGATTTGGTAACACATTCTGGTCTGTGTGCAACCGTTATTGTAACCGCTGGGGATTTACGTGCAGGCGGCGGTTTGCGTTCCCTGTTCGAAGGCACAGATGATATCGCGGCACTGGCATGCTTTTCTGATGATGCCAAGACACTAACAACACTGATACGCAATGAATTGTCTGCATCCGCAGGGATACATCAGATAACACCTGATGCAATGGATTACATGCTTGCTCATCTTGGCGGCGATCGTGGTATTACGCGTGGTTTCTTGGCGAAAATTGCATTATACGTCGACGACAAACGTATTGTAGAACTGGGCGATGTTGAAAAATGTCTGCCAGACACTGGGGCCGCAGATATGGACGACTTTCTGTACTCTTTGACCGCGGGTCATATTCAGCAAACAATGCGTGCACTGGACAGATTGCTGTACGATAACAAAGACTCTAATATGCTGATTCGTATGTTGATAATACATTTCAAAAAATTACAAAACGCCATTGTAAATGGCCAGTTACCACGCCTGTTTTGGAAGGTAGAGGACAAATTTAAACGTGCAATGAAAATATGGCCAGAATCAGAAATTACAAATGTTTTAATTCGATTGAACGAACTGGAAAGACAATTAAGAACAACCGGTATGCCAACGGAAATTTTATTGCGTGATTTTGCATTAAAACTGTCGTTGCGTGCCGCCAAATTATCTATTAAACGAAGGAACTAAATACAATGTTGGCATCTGTATATGCACCAAAAGACTTTAAACGCCTGCGTGCTGCGGGCGATGTTGTCGCACGCTGTTTTGATTTTATTTCGCCATATATCAAGGCGGGTATTTCAACAGGCGAAATTGACAGACTGGTTGCACAATTCTTAAAAGAAAATGGTGCCAGGTCTTCTGATTTAGGATATCACGGATATCCAAAGCATATCTGTACATCTGTAAATGATGTGATTGTGCATGGAATCCCCAGCGATGAAGTTATTCTGAAAGATGGTGATATTGTAAATGTAGATTTGACTGCCGAGTATAAGGGTTTCCATGGCGATGCATCACGCATGTTTATGATTGGAAATGTATCTAATCAGGCACGAAAACTGGTACAAGTATGCCAGGACGCTTTAAATGCTGCGATTGCTGTATGTGCACCAGGTGTTCCATTATCAGAAATTGGCAAAACAATCGAAGCAGTTGTATCACCACATGGATTTTCAATATCACGTGACTTTGTTGGACATGGCATTGGCAAAGTAATGCACGACGACCCACAGATATATCACTTTTATGACAAACGCTGGGACAAAGTAAAAATGGTACCAGGTTTGGTATTTACAATTGAACCCATGATAAATACTGGTTCTCCAGAATGCAGAATCGACGAAGATGGCTGGACTGCACGCACTGTTGATGGCGGCTTGTCTGCCCAGTGGGAACATACAATCGGAATTACCGAAGACGGTGCAATTATATTCACAGAAAAAATGATTTAATATGCCTGAATCTGACGATAAATTTTATATCGGTCATCGCGAACGCTTGAAAGAAAAATTCTTGGACAACAAGCTGACTGAATACGAGCAACTAGAACTGTTACTAAGCTTTGCAATTCCACGTCGCGATGTCAGACCATTATCTAGAAAACTTATCGAACGTTTTGGCAGCGTTTATTATGTCATCATTGCAGAATACGAAGATTTGATATCTGTCAAGGGTGTTGGCCGATCAACAGCAATCCTTATCAAGTTGGTTTGCAATATGCTAAAACTTAGCCATATTAAAAAGTTGAAAGACGGCAAGATATTTATGAATCACCAATCTTTGGTGGAATTTTGCAGAATGGAATTAGCTGCAAAAACAAAAGAAGAATTTCATGTTCTGTATTTAGATTCTGATTTACGACTGATTGAACACGAACTGCACAGCGAAGGTAGTATAAATTCTACAAATGTATATATGGGTAAAATTATGCAAAAGGCATTAAATAATAAGGTACGCAGCATCGTACTTATGCACAATCACCCTGTATCAACAAACCCGTTTTCATCCACCGACGTTGCAATAACAGAAGAATTAAGAAAAATGTTAAACAACTGCGGTTTGGAATTATATGATCATTTTGTTTTATCTGGCGGTGTGATGTATTCTATGTTGGAAAAGGGATTGTTAAACCGTTCAAAACACACCGACGGTTTCTGAATTTATGGGTTCCCAGCACCAAATATTGGTGCTTCTGAATAAGGCAATTCATGCACAGAAACATCCCCATTATCTTGTACACCAGAATCATAAATATCGATATCTTCGTATAAGTTAAATTTTTCTGTTGCCAACGTTTCTTTTCTTTTATCTAGCAGTTCTTTCATATGTGCGATTGAAACGCGTATGTTTTTACAACCCGCACCAAACAAATCAGAGCCGTATATGATATTCATTACAGGCTTGGCCAACGCCAACACCGCAAATATCAGTATTAAATTCTTCATATTGTTGAATATATCATCTTTGGCACCAAAAATTTTAGACAAAGCCCAACCAGCCAATAGAAATCCAGTCAATGCAGTTATGACAATCCACGCATAATCTAAGAAAGTTTCAAAACTACGTAAAATACAAGATGGGTCTTCCATATAGACATATTCCGCATCCGCACGTACATTGTAGAATCCGGAATTTTCAAGCAATCTAAGAATCGTAGCTACATTATCCATAGAAATATTTTATGCACCCTGTTTTTTTGCGGGTGTAAAGAATCCAGGAATTGAAAAATCTTCATCATTCGCGGCAATTCCTGCCCACCCAAACAAATCACCCATCAAACTGTTGTCTTCGCGTTTTGCTTTTTTAAATGGTAAAATATTTTTTAATTTTCCGATTTTACCAGACGTTTCTGCACGTGGTGCAGGTGCAATTTTATCTTCGGTCAACGCAAATTCTGATGCAAGTTGTGCCAATGTTGCATCTGTATCAGCAGTATCTAATACCACACTATCATCATTGTGGGTTTCTTCTGCATCAAATGTATCTTCGGTTTTTGGCATAACGTCTTCACGTAATGGTGTCATACTTTCTAATAATTGTTCCAATGTGTTTTCCATTGGCATATCTGGCACATCATCGTCTGCGATATCATCAACAGAGACCACCTCAGACACAACAACCACTTCTTCATCGGCAACAGGCTCAATAATATCTTCTACTGGTTCTGTGACATCAGAAATTATTTCTGTGACATCAGACATATTTTCTTTTGGTTCACTGGCAGCTGTAACCGATTCGGCCAAATCTTCATCTTCGTTTATCGCCAAAACAGACAAAATTGGAACAACAGGTGCTTCTTCGGTTACAATATCTCTGTCAGACATATCAACCATTGTTTCTGTTGGCACGCCTGTAATAACAGTTTGATTTTCGGGGATTTTCGCGGTTTCTGGAATTGTTTCTGGAATTATTTCTGGGATTGTTTCTGGGATTGTTTCTGTAATTATTTCTGGAATAACATTTACTGCTTCTTGGGTATTATCTGCAGCAACCTCAATCGCGTTATCACAATCAACAGGCACACCAAATAAAATAGTATCCTTGCCCAAGCCCAGTGTTGCCTTTACCTCTTCAAAAGCGGCACGAATCTGTGACATTTCGAACAATTCACCACCGGAAATATAAATAATTTTTGTCTTCATAAATCAATCCCCCACAATTATGTGAGATATTATATCACATTTTAGGGTTGAACGCATATAAAAAATGTCTTAAAGTGTAAATATGTCTGATTTAAAAGAACAAATTTTTCACGAATTGTCATTACTGGAAGATGCGGCCGCACGTCTTCGTGGAACTGCAATACACGCTGGCAAACAAACTGATTTAGAGGTTGCAATCCTGACAGAACAGGTAAGGAATCTGCGTGATAAAAATGCACGTGCCACAGAAATGATAGACAAGTCTATAAATATATTACAAAAGCTGAAAAAATGAGTGTTGTTTCAATTCCAATTGTAAATAAAAACTATCCTATGGGTTGCGAAGATGGCCAAGAAATGCGTCTGATTGAATTAGGCAAAATGGTTGATGCACGTGCACGTCAGATATTGGATAAAATCGGCCCACTGCCTGAAAATTCGTTATTGGCAACATTGTGTATCGTTATGGCGGATGAGTTAAAAAGTCGTCCAACCCCCGCCGCAAGCGAGGCTGACTTAAAAGAAATACTGGCACGCATACGTGAAATAAAACATAAAATATCCCAATAATAAATTGGGATATTTTTTTAATTTTGACGTGGAATTACAGTTGCGTCATTATAGAAAGACAAGAATCTTTGCCCTGTACCACAATAGAATTTTTGCAACGAATCTTTGTATTCTCGGACAGCGGCAACATAACGTGCATCTATTTCTGTTTGTGCACCCTGATACGCAGTAAATGCACCAGCAGCACCACCAACACCGGCACCGGTTAACGTACCTTTTAATCTGGCCTTGTTATCAAGGTCAATAACACCACCGTCTTCGGCAGATAAATACATAGGTTTAAAATTATTCAACGTCGCCAATTCGGCTTCTAGTACGGTTGCCTCGCCCTGACCTGTACGACCAACAATTTTTTTAGAACCCAAATCTTGCTCTCTCTTTAAATCGTCCCATGTTTTCTTGTTGTAACCAAATGCAGAATCATCCACACCAACAATCATCGCAGGAACACGACTTTCGATAATAGAACCACCCTTAACAGCAACATACTGATTTGATTTCTTACTATCTTCTGAACATTCTGCAAAAGCGCTGTTTGCCCTCATCTCTTGCCCGGACAAACAATATTTATCAACACCTACTCCACTGCTCCAATTTTTGATTTTATATACAGCTGCAATATTTGGAAGATCGGTGCGATTTTCATACCCCGCGACCTGACCACCACCAACTGCACCTATTGAACAATTTTTCCGTTCTTTATCACAAATCATAAAGCGTTCATAATTGTCCACCTGTACAAATATAAGTTTGTCTGCATTATCTGTTGTTGTTGCTTTCTTTTCAACATATCCCCATAAACACGTCTGTTCAACACCATCAACCTTGCATTTTTCAATACGCACTACAGAATCACCATCTGTTACCATATTACCAATAACAGCACCCGCAGTCGCATTTACGCCAGTTGATAAAATCATATCGCCTGCAACCTTGCCCGAATAAGTACTGGCCGCCATAAGACCGGCACCACCAACAGACCCAACTATAGTACTAACGATTTTATCTTTGCCACCGCCCAAAATCCCGTCTTTGCCAACCTCGTTTTCGCCAAAGGCATTTCCGCCCAAACCACCCAAGATTGCACCACCGATAATTTTAATCGCAGCATTTTGTTTTTGTTCTTCGTTCATCACAGCAACAACATCTGCAACCTCTGGTTCCTTATCAGCAGGAAAACTGACTGTTTCTACTTCGTTGAACAGCGAACTCATTGGAAAATTTGATACATTACATTCAAAACTGTCACCAGCTGCTAAATTTGCACGTGCCAGCAGTGTATATTCCTGACCATTATTTGGAACCAATGCACGCAATTCAACAACAGCTGTACACGTTGGTGCACCGCCTGCCTGCATACCGATTGTTGGACGTGCCCATTCAAATTCACCATTTGGATAAATCATTGAACAACGTTCTAAATCATCGATGGTTACACCCGCATTCGCATCACCGTTTTGAATCTGTTGTGCCAATTGTTGATTCGCAACATTTATCGGCAAATCAAGCGAACGCTGTTCTTGTATCTGATTTTGGGTATTATAATCTGACTGATAACGCTGTGTATTAACCTGTTGATACCCTTGGGCATTATTACGTGCCGCATTACCAACGCGAATTGCTGCATCACAAATCACAGGCGACACACCAAGTGCAATAAAAACTGACAAAAAACTTAAACGATTGTATTTCATATTCTCTCTCTTACCAAATACAACTGTTGTTGCGACCTAGAACTGTAATCTCAGTCTAAGGCCAACATCAACTGTACCTAATCTGCCGCTTTCATACCAGTTAGTATAATGGAACACGCTGTCATATGGTGCCTCGTACTCGCCACCGGCACCGTCACCTAACCATTCAACCTGCGACAAAACAATACTGCCCGACGTTTTTACCTGACCCAGATTCGCATAACGTACAAAGAAATCCAGTTTTAAGCCACCTTGCAATTCTGTTGTCACGCCACCTTCCAACATAAAAGCCAATTCTTCAGTTGTACCACCATTATGATATGCCACGATATCAGAAATACCAGTCAATTGACCGGCACCAGCATACCCTGGTTCCAGCACAGAATAGAATGTATTATCATATACCGCATAGTCTGCAATTGTGTTCAGCGATATACCAACACCGGCACCGATATAAGGACGCAACGAACCACCAGCTAAAAATCCAGTAAATGAATCAACATTATAATAAACGTTCAGCATTGTCGTATTAGCTGTAATCGCACCACCATCAACCTGAGCCGGTATCATACCACCAGCACCATCCGACGTCTGAACCGTATCAGGATACGACAATCCAGAATAACGAGAATAAGAAAAATCAATACGCACATCATTGTTGATTGCAGCACCAACAGAAATCTGCAACGGAATCATTGTATCAGAATGAAAATCAGCACGTTCAAACGCACCTGGAACTGTGTATGCATCAGCCTCGCTGGCATAGTCAGCCTCCATCCCGCCCATCAAAGACGCATTATACGCAACCGACAAACCAACATACAAACCACTGTCCGCCAATCTATCATAATCAGACGGCTGATAATACTGGCGACCCGCAGTTGTTTGACTTGACCCAACGCGTGGCAACGCACCTGTTATACGTGTTGGTTGTGCTGCAACGACATTATTCGCATACTGCGGATACATAACCATACCGTTGTTTACAGCCGCAGGCTGAACCATACGATTGTTCATATTTGGCATATATGCACCCTGAACCATCTGTTGGGTTCCTTGAACCATTGGTTGTGCGCCCTGATAATTTTGATAAACCGGATATGCGGCACCCGCCACACATGGCAGCACCAACAAAACACCCGTCAAAACGGCAGAAATCTTTGATTTTATCATGCCTTTCCCATTATTCCTTTTGTGATATTATATCATTTTTAAGCTCTATGAGCAAGTGATTAGTGTAAGTTGTTAGTGGTTAGTGTCGGCAAAATAATTATTAACCCACAAAAAACATCCAACTTAAAAAAAATCCCCACGATATGTGGGGAATTTTGTCCAATATAAGTTATTTTTTTATTCAATTTAGAACTGAACGTTCAAACGAACACCCATTTCTGCTTTGACATCTGTGCCATTTTGTGACTGATCATGTGCAGTGTCGAATGTATATTCACCATATACAGCAACCTGTGTTGTGTCAGTCATCTGATATGCAGCAGACAGACCCAATATATATTCATCGAATCCATCGTTCATATCTTTAACTTGTGACATCAAACCGTCTAATACACCCTGTTGCAAACCAGCCGCCAATGTAGGAACCTGTGCAGAATTTGCAACAACATAAGACATTGCGTCTGCCTGTGACATACCATTCATCATCAATGCAGCAACAGCAGCTGTTGGCATTGCACTTGCAGAAACATCACCCAAATCAGAAGCCAAACCTTCTACACCATTGTCTGCATGGTGTTTATATGTAAAGCTGGCACCCAACGACCATTTGTCGTTCATTTGATAGAATGCTTTTAAACCTGCATTAACTTCGGTTGTAGATTTTAAATCAACAGATATTTCAGATGGAAATCCCAAATCTGTCATTTTCAAACCAGCAACTGAATACTTTGTTACATCAATACTGTTGTTGTCGTTGCCGAATGTACGCAGAACTTCTGCAAATGCAGCAACGCTGAATTTTTCAAACTGTTTACCAAATTGTGTTCCAACGTGGAAACCCCAACGGCCATTTGAATAGTTATCATAATCAAAACCTGTGGCAGTATATGCACCAGACATTTCACTGATGCCGCCCAATTGTGCGTCTGCATACAAGTCCCATATATAACCTGACATTTCCAATGCACGGTATTTCAAACCTGCACGACCCAAATGCATACCTTTGCGGCTGATATCATCGTCATGTGTATAGCCGAATTTCGCATATGCTTCCAGATTGTCCAAGATACCGTATCCCAATTCTTCGTGTAAACGCCAGATTGGAAATTCTGTTGCACCGTCATGTTCTTTCAATTTCATTGCGGCTGTATCATCTGCGATTTTATACATAACGCCCGCAGATGTTTTGGAATATGCACTGCCCTGCTTTGGCATATACAGTGGGTTTTCCAAATTCGCAGCGTACGCAGGTGCAGCCAAAACTGACAATGCGACTGCTGCTTTTAATGTTTTTTTCATCTTTTAACTCCTTGGTTTCGATGAATTTCCACACCCCCATTATTGGCAAGATGCAGGTTCATATCCACACCGCCCATTCTTGGCAACAGTATGTTGTTCTGATATGAACAATGCTATTTTTGCATTGTTTTAGGACACTTGTCAAAAAAACTTTTTGCTTGACAAGAAAAAGACTTGAAATGTGGGAAAAATGCCCTATATAAATTTACTGTGATGGGATGGCACAGGACTTCAAATTGTAAAAAAGGAGTTCGACATGATGATAGAACCACAAAAAATGATTGTAAAAATCGATAAAGATGTTGCAAAAAAAATCGATGCAGCAGAAAGAAATAAATTATTCAATTCTTATTTAACGTTGTATTCCGGATTTGCATGGGTAAACTGGACCAAGAAACAATCGTTGGGTCGTGCATGGCAGACAGCGTTGGGACAATGTGAAGAATTCTTGAAAAATAAAAACAAGAATAACCCTGTCACAAAATACCTGAACAGTGTCGCATCTGCACACAAGGCATGTCAGTCACGCGTTATTATGACAAATAAAAACAGTCCAAATACGCTGAACAAAACGCCCGAAGAAATGCAGCAACTGCAACAGCATGGCACAAAACAAATCCGCGAAGCAATGGATATAATAAATCTGATATCTGCCAAATACCCTGCACATACCGAAGAATTAGGCAACACAAATACAACACCAAAAGTCGCACCAGAAAAAATGGAACAGACCGTTCAAAAATCTGCTGCACAAAGACTGGAGGCACAAAAGGCAGCTGGAAATCAGTCTGAAAAAGTTATTAAAAGACCGCTTCTGAACAACACAAAACCAATTGTTCAAAAACCAAAAGAGCAAAAAGATCAACCCGTTGTCAAACAACCAATAGAAAAACAAAACGTAACAGACGCACAACGCATAGTACAACAACGTATGAAGCTGTTTATGATGATGCACTATAACCAAAAGGTGGCATAAAATGGGTATGGAATTCGAAAAAACGATGGCAATTCTAAGTGGCCAATCTGTTGAGGCTTTTATGAAAAGTCAATTGACAGAACAAGACAAAACACAAATCGATAACGCAATTGACGTTTTATTTTCTGGTTTGTCACTGCGAAATTGGTTGGATGATATAAAACTGCGCGAAGCATGGGCCAAGGCACTGGACACATTACGCGATGCAATTTTTGCAGTACCGTTCAACAACCCTGCAACACTGTACGCGCGCCAGTCTGTATTTTATCATCGCAAACGTTGGGAAAGTCAGATTATTGCATCACATGACTGCAACAAAACAATCCAATGTCCAGACGACGAACGCAACGCGTGGCAACAAAACGCAGAAACAAAAATCCAAAACGGAATGGAAATACTGCGTCAAAAGTTTTTGGAATTTGAATCTGATACACCGCGTACTACCGCCAACCACAAGGCTGAAATTTTACGCACCACAGAACAAGTTCGTACAATTGGCGAACGTGAAAATGAACGTGAACGCGAAAAATAAAAAAATCCCCAAACGGGGATTTTTATTTCTTTTTTGTCTTATTTTTAGCGACAGGCTTACGCTTTTTTATTGGCGTAATTTCGTCTTCTGTTGACATTATATCTATTTCGGCTTCGCCATTCGCAACATCCATTACATGATTTACATGATGACGCAAGTTTGGATGACTGTCCGCATATTTCTTTATCCCAACCAAAACTGCTGCCGTAACAATACGTTCAAGATCTGTAATATTTATACGTTCTGAAACCTTTCCGCGAATGCTGGCCAAAATTCCATTTACCATATTTCTAGCACGTCGAATAAAACTGCGACGGCGACGAAAACGAACTATTTCGCGTATCCACATCAAGATTAAACCAACAAACAGTGGCACAATGATACAGAACAGAAAATATCTGAACCAATTGTTGCAAAATGGGACTCCAAACATCGCATCACATATTCTTTGAAAATGCAATGCAGATATTGCAATAACTTCATATATTGCAAATACTGTGAAACAAATTTTTGATTTTAATAACATGGCCTCTCTCCTCTGTGTTATTACAATTATGCAAAAAAATACCTGCGATTTCCGCAGGTATGATTTCCTTGTTTTATTATTTTGTCTGTTCTGCCATTGTTGAACGTAATTGATTTTGAACCAAGCACATTTTTATATATTCTTTGTGCTCTGTCTCATAAGTAGTCAAATCATTAAATTGTGTCATTAGATGATTTTGCAAATCAAAAACACGTTTCATGCTTTTACCAGTTGAACTGTTTGGTTGCATTTTTGGCATCAACATCACTTTATCCTCTGGTTTTAAATACCTGATGGCATTATTATGTCTTTGAACAAAAATACCGCCAACACCAGAACTTGCATCGTAACTGTGTTGTTGAACATATTGCACATCATACAAATCAGTTTGCGAAACTAAATTTTTAAACATTGGCTGATAAATAATTGTTTTATCCACAGCATCAATATTCATAACCACAGGATGGACCGTCTTGCCCGTTCCCTTGATTACTGTTGCAACAGATTTACGATAGCCATACTCCTGTTGTCGACCAATACGCGGGAAACCAAGTTTATTTGACACCAATCCTGCCGTAGATGCACTTGTAATTAAAACATCATTGAACCACACTTGAAAAACAGATGGCATATTCATAAACATTTCCGTATTACTGCCACATAATCCAAGACCTTTGCCTACGCCTTCGATTCGTTCTATAATTAACATACGGTCTTGCGAACCAATTCTGTCATTGATATAAAAATTAGGATCTATCGAATATATTCTTTTACTCAGCATCAACTGACCAATCCAAATACCTGTACGCAATTTATCAAACCAATCCAGTAATGTATTAATTTCTGCACCTGTTACGGACTTTGATTCCATAAGTTTTTCAACAACCTTTTTGGCACTTGCTTCCAATACAGAATCATCAGAATTACACTTTTCGCATGCCGGGAACACCAACCCACAAAAAGGTATTTTCTTGTCTGTAACACCAGACAAATCACAAATATCCTTGTAACGTTCCAAATACTTGCTAAGCCATTGTGGAATAACATGTTCTTTATTCTTATTTTGTGGTTCGCCACCACAGAAAATACATTTTTGTGCCATTTGAACCTCTTTATCAGTACATATTATAGTTGACAAATTTATATTTTCAACAACAAAACGATTGACATTGTGTTTTTTTTGCATTATCTTTGAAAAAGAAATAAATACACATAGGAGATATAAATGACACAAAAAAACACAAAAAGAACTCTACGCAAATCGGATTTAGCGGTGGCTTTATTGGGTTTAACTGGTTCCTTATGCATATTAGGCGCTGCAGGCACATACGATATGCGTTGTGCAATTGAAAGCGGTCAAACAGTAACCGACAACAAGGGCAAAATCATCACAACAAAAGACATCCCGTCCCAATATGCAGAATATTCACATCTTGCATTCGGTACAACATGTATTGTCGGTGCATTTTTATTAGCAAAAAGAAACGAAAAATCAAAATAATATTTGTAATAAAAAATCCCCCAATCGGGGGATTTTTTATTCAACATCTACTTCTAAAGAAGAATTTTCTTCTTGATCTTCTATAACATGGGCGACAGTTTCAATTTGCATCAACTGATTTTCCAGTGCAACACGTTCCGAAGATTTATAACCTGTTTCTTCTGCAACAACACCCGATTCTTCTGAAGTCTTTTTTGTGTGTTCCGCAATCGCAGGATTTATCAAATTTTTATAAATCTCTATTGCTTGATGTGCACCCGCCATATCACGTGCCAACAATTTATTTTCTGGTCCTGGGAAAAACCACTCGTCCAATTTAACCGCAGTAACCTGCATAACAGGACGCGTTCTGGACTGAGCCAACCATTGTGGCAACATCGGTGTGTCAGAATAATACCACAATGCCACCCAATAGAAAACACCCATCACAACAACACCACGGACAATACCAAAAATTACCCCCAATGTTTTATCTGTGACATTCATTATACTGTCTTGAATTTTATCACGTAGTCTCTGATTTACAAAACCAACCGCCAACAATACTGCGAAAAATACAATAAAGTATGACGCAACCAGTGTGCCAACCGTCGATTCCGACAAATCAAACCACGACTGCAAAACCTTGTCCAACCAAGGTGATGCAAATCGAGCAGAAACCGCAGCAACAACCCATGACAGCGTCGCAATTGTTTCAAAAACACCGCCACGAATTGTCGCCCATATTGTCGACAGTAATAAAACGCCGACATAAACATAATCAAGTACAGTTAAATCAAACATATTTTAGTCTTTTTTATTTGTTATCTTTGCGAACCAGAACAAAACCCAATCCAGCAACCAAAACAATCAACAGACCCCAGAACCAAATTGTACTAGGTTCATTGTTAGTTTTTTTTTCAGCTGTTTCTACGCTTGCCACGTATTCCACAATTGCAGATGTGCGGTCAGCATGTTCTGATTTGAATTTTTCTGCATCAGCCTCCATCGCTTTTTTATTAGATGCGGCAGTCGCCTTTTGTTCATCAGACAAATCAACTTCGATAGATTCACGCAAAGTGTCTTGCATAAAATCTGCATAACCCTGTTCACATTTGTCACCAATTACCAATACTGGAACACCACCTGATTCAAAACCGCATTTTTTCAACGCAGCTTCAAACATCGGATGATTTGCAGAATCTGTAACATTTACCATTGTTACTTTTAATTCTGGATATTCATAAACCAATGTGTTTGAAACAAAGTCACGTGCATGATGACAGTGTGGACAATGTGGGGAATAATAGATTGTCATATCCGCAGCCATGGCACGTCCCACAATAAATAAGCCAAATAACGCAAATAAAAATGATAGTTTTTTCATATTTTCTCCTTTTATCTGATATGCAGTATAGAAAATTTATCACAAATCGTGCAAGTGCTTTTTAACAATCAAATCATTCCTGTTGAAAAGCAAGAAATCCAAATGCAAAATCATCTAAAAAAGGATAAAAATGTTTTCTATTACTGAATTTCCGCTACCGTACCCAACAGATGCACTGGCACCGTATATATCTGCAGAAACACTGCAAACACACCATGGCAAACATGTTGCAACATATATTGATAATTTAAACAAACTGATACAAGATACGCCATACCAAGAAGTGTCTTTAACAGAAATAATTGAAAAGTCTGCAAATAACCCAACAGACAAAAAAATCTTTAATAACGCAGCACAAATTTACAATCACGACTTTTTCTTTGCAGGAATGTGTCCAAATTGCGACACACAAATCCCGCCAGAAATTATCAAAACATTCGGCAGCGAACAAAAATTTAAAGACGCATTTAAGACAGCTGCAACATCTTTGTTCGGCAGCGGTTATACATGGCTGGTACGTGATGGCGACGAACTAAAAATCATAAATCTGCAAGATGCAGATACACCAATCATACACAACATGAAACCAATTTTAACATTGGATGTATGGGAACACTCTTATTATTTAGATTATAAAAATAAACGTGCTGATTTTGTAGATGCTTTTCTAAACAATCTGGTTGATTGGAAATTTGTATCTGAAAATTTAAAGCAATAAAAAATCCCCAAATGGGGATTTTTTATCTGTCGTATATCACAGGTGTTTTATTTATCGTATAAACACGACCATCATTATCAATATTGTAATATAGATATATTACATTAGATTCACCCATATTATTCTGCCATGGATTAAATCCTCCTATAACTTGACGCGAAGTATTACGTGGAAACACACGATGAAACGTATTATCAAAAACACGTGCAAAATTATTACTAAACTCCGGCATGACAATCATATTCATCGCAATTATCCCATTTGGTGCAACACGTGCTTTCAAGCGTTCCATAAATTCAACTGTGATTAAATTTTCTGGGACTTGATATGAATTAGAATATACATCCAATAAAATAAAGTCATACTGTTCATCTGTGTTTTTCAAAAACTGACTGGCGTCATCAACAATAAACTTTTTATTATCTGTCAATTTACCATCCAAGAAATATTTTTCAGATACTTCTTTTAATGTATGTTCTATATCAACAAAAGTATAATCGTTTTTCGTATCGTTTAACCCCAGCGTAAAACCACCAGCACCCAAAACCAAAATTTTATATTGTTTATCTGCTGGCAATGTATCTATAAAATTCTGATTCAGATAGTTTATATAATCTGCCATTTCACCACTGCGTTTGTTATATACAGACATTGGCAAACCATTCATATACAAAATACGATTATCATTAAATTCAGAAACAGATATTGTTGAATTCGCATTATTTACAATTATTCCAAAATTCTTGCGTTGATACATATCGCTGTTGATGTATAGCGATGTACCAATCGCACCCAGACATAAAATCCAGACCAATAAATTACGACGCAAAATCAAGGCACCAATAACTGACAGCAATGTAATTAAAACAACTGTATAATTCACACCAACAAACGGCATTAGCAATAAGGTTGTCGCAATAGAACCAAATACAGAACCAATTGTATCCCATGCCATAATATTGCCCGTACAGTTTTTATAATATGAATGTAACAAGCGTGATAATAATGTTGTATTAAATCCAAATAGAAATGGACCAGCAGACAAAAATATTAACGAATAAATAAATGTCTGAAAGGCACCAGATTCAATTCCACCCAAATACATCAGTACAAAGTATGCAGAAACAAGTGGAAAGCTGGCCGCCAAGACCGACATAGCCGCAATTACCAAGAAATTCTTATTTAAAATATTACGGATTTTTTTATCTGATATTTTCTGAGATTCACCAACAAAATATCCGAACGACATAAATCCCAAAAATATCGCCATAATAATACTGGTCACCACAGCACTGCTGCCGACATAGAAAGATAACTGACGTAGTACCACTAATTCCAAAGATAAACTAACATACCCATTCAAGAATATTAAAAATATTAAAACATTACGTGATAATTTTTGCATAATCCCCCCAACAGTTTCGGTACGGACATTGTAATAAAAAATGCAAATATTCGCAATGGCTTTTTAATGTACGTTCAACAACCTGATATCATCAAATTCAGAATAACGATTAAACATTGCACGTGCAAATGGACACAGTGTTATTACATGTCGATGCTGACTGCGTGCCATATCCGCAACATTACGAACCAAAGTCAAACCAATTTTCTGATTTCTGAATTCTGGATCAACACCGGTATAGTCAATAATCAACTTATCTATACCAACGCGAACATAGGTTATTTCGCCAACCTTTTTACCATTATGCACAGCATACAACCCATCATTTTCTTGCGATAAAATATATTGAACTTCGTTTGTCATAACAGAAATATAACACGTTATTTTTCAAATGTGTATATGACAGTATTCAATAAAAAATCCGGCATTGCCGGACTAAATTAAATCGAATCAAAATTCTTGCGAATAATCTTTCCACTGCGACGCAGTGCTGTTGTTTCTGGTGCCGCCATCTTTGGCAACAATGTTGCGACAACACCGCAACGACCGACAATACGTGGCAAAGACATTGCCAATGCACGCGTTCCCATACCATCGACCGTCGACACAGTCACAATACGACGTTCATCATTTATAATACAGCGAACCAAGTCTGCCACAGCACCTGCAATACCATCCCATGTTGCACCACGACCGCGTATTATTTCGTACGCAGCATTATGAACACGATGTTCAATTGTTTTGCGTGTTGTTTGTGGCAAAGATACTTTTGTCTGACGACAGAACGAATTTAAATCAACGCCACCAATAGACGCAGACGACCAATTTATCATACTGCTATCACCATGTTCACCTAACACATATGCGTTTATGGACTGGGTTGATACAGACAACTGACGTGCCAGTATCGTACGCAAACGTGCAGAATCTAACATTGTGCCTGTTCCAATCACACGTGATGATGGCAGGTTTGATATTTTCTGTGCCAACATAACCATAACATCCAATGGATTTGTAACGATAAGCAACTTTACATTTTTCGCATCAACATTTGCCATAACACGCGGCACAATATCGCTTATAACATCTGCATTAGCGTGCAATAAATCTGTTCTTGTTTCGCCAGGCTTTTGATTTGCACCGGCCGCGATAATGACAATTTCACTGCCACGAATACCACGATAATTATTGACCGCAGTAATTTTTATATCATATGAAAAAGCCGCAGCATGTCCCAAGTCTTCGGCAGCAGCACGTGCACGCACACCATCACGATCGAATAAAACTACTTCGTGAACAAGACCGGTATTTGCAACCGCAGTTGCAACCGCAGACCCAACAGACCCCAGACCAATAATTGAAACTTTCATAAAATCTCTCCCTGATGTTTTTTTACATTATAACATAAAAACAACTTTTTTTATACCAACAAAAAATCCCCAAATGGGGGATTTTTATCTTATATAACATCTGCATAATACGCTAAGTGTATTTAATATAGATTCTTCAACAGCGGTCCAATAATACTTCTTTGCACCAACACGAATCCAAGAACCATTTGGATACAGCGTTGTATATTTTTTCTGTTTGAAATCATAAAAAATTACATTGGCGATAATTAAACGCCCAAACATGTCATATTCTGGTGCAGTTTTGTATAAATCATATCCATTGTCCTCCCACGTTGACACAGATTTTATCGCTACCCACATTGGCTTTTTATCGCGACTGACATACTGTGCGTACATATCTTTAAAGTTCGCTGCACGATAAGTAACCTGACCGCCAAAAATTAGTTTTTGTTTATTATAAATATCTTTCAATGGCTTGTATGTTTTCATATTATACATAACCATATAATCTAGTTTGTCGCCCAGTAATTTTTCTGCCTGACCGACTGTCAATTCAGGACGCGAACCATCCATTGCTGCATTTGATAACACTGTTTTATTACCAGTTCTGAACAAATCAAAAAACTTTATTTTTACGTCCTTTTTATTTGGTATTTTGTTGTGCCAGAAAATCTTGTATCATTTTTCTTTTATGTGAACTTTTTATCAAAACACTAAATACTGCCAACATTGAATCTTCGGACGCAGAACCACGACATGTTCTACCACCAACATACATCCAACCACGTGGCATACTTTCATATTTTTTTGTTATTATGTTATAGAAAATCACGTTGCCCGCAATACATCTGCCATCTGAATTATACGATGGTGTCGTACCAATAAAATCACGATTTGTTAATACATTCGCATAATTACAATCATATATCTTGGCAAATACAGCCACAGGCACATGAAGCGTCAATTCTGGATTATTATCGCAGTATTGCACAAACATTTTTGACATATCCGCCATCTGTTTACGACCAACAATACGCATATCATTGTAAGTTTGTCGATTCAATTTATTTGTATCCAAATAATACATAACAATATTAGAAAAATTTTCACCCAACAATTCTTCTATCTTTTTTCTGTTAAGAATTGGCCTGATTGGGCGAACAACACCGCCACGATTTTGTGGCATATTCTTTTTTATACACATTTTTATTATCTCTTATTTTTGTATGCCAAAACATATGGAACAAATTTATCGGCGTGTACGTCCCCCAGCACACTGCGTGGGATTAAGATACTGTTTCCCATGCCAGCGGCCATCTTTTCAAGGCACTCGCCGTTTTTGGCATTTACTAATTTATCCAGTTTAACAGAAACCTTGTCCATTGTGTTTGGCAGTATAAATGTTATTTCATCGCCACTGCGTGTTTCATTACGCAATTCAAATATGATGTTTTCATCCGTCACCGCAGTTATAACACCCGCTGCATGAAAGTCAGACGTACTGCGTGTTGTTTCATAATTATGTGCTTCTGCCTTTACCGGTCCATCAAAGAACGCTGTTGTATAACCACGTGTTTCCAAGCGATTCAAATCCGCCATAAATGGTTCTGGGTCAAAGTTTTCAGGATCGCGTGCATACGCATCCAGCGCACAACGATATGCATGAACAACAGAACCAACATAATATTCACTGCGGTTTCTGCCTTCTATCTTCAAGCTGTCTGGATTTGCAGACACAACATCTGCCAGACGTGGCATTAAACACAAGTCTTTTGAGTTCATGATATATGCACCACGATCATCTTCATCGATTGGCATTTCCAGACCAGATTCACGCTCACGCAAGATAACATCATATTTCCAACGACACAATTGTGCACATGCACCACGGTTGGCTGGGCGACCTGTCACAAAATTAGACAACAGGCAACGACCTGAATAAGACATACACATTGCACCATGAACAAAAATTTCCAGTCCAATGTCTGGGCATTCCTGTCTGATATTTTTAAATTCGTTGTGTGATACCTCGCGTGCAAGAACACATAATTTTGCACCTGCATTTTGCCAGAACTTTACAGTTTTTGCAGAACAAATATTTGCCTGTGTTGAAATATGAATTGGAATATCTGGGTGATGTTCACGTACATACATCAAAATCCCTGCATCAGATATAATCAACGCGTCAGGTGACAGATAGTTTATAATCTCGCTGACCCTGGGCATATTTTCATATTCGTGGTCATGTGCAAACAAGTTAAACGCCAAATAAACTTTCTTGCCGGCCGCATGTGCCAGCTCGATACCCTGTTTTACTTCTTCGACACTTATCTTGGCACGTGCGCGCATTGAAAAGCCCGGTAACCCTGCATAAATAGCATCCGCACCATATAAAATGGCTGTTTTAAACGCATCCAGCGTACCCGCCGGTGCTAAAAGTTCTGGCAATTTCATCATAGTACGTATATTTTGAACCATAAAAACACAAAATCAAGAAATTTATACAATAAAAAACGGGCGTAACGCCCGTTTTTTAAAGACTTTTCAAACGAGTTGTGGCGTTCACGATTGCCGCTTCGGCAGCTTCCTTGTCGCGAGCAGCTTTGTCCAGTTTTGTCTTTTTTTCTTGAATTTCTTTCGTTGCCCGTTCTAATTGTTTTGCTTTTTCTATTCTGGCAGTATATGTATCACGTGCAAACGTGAATAAATTATTAAACATATTCCAACGTGCATTAGCAAGTTCTTGCTCGTCTGACACACAATTCCCAAAGTAATGTATATCCATATTAACAATAATATTTCCGGACTTGTCAAAAACCTTTAAATACTTATCAGTGCCATAAAAGAATTGAATATCAATAGAATCCAAGCTAAAGAATTCACCGAATTTGCCATCTGTGTCTTTAACCATACTTTTTGATTGTTTAATTTTATTTTTCAATTCACGGAACAATTTTTCTTCTTGGCGATATTGTTTGTTAAAAACTAAAATCATTTAAAGCTCCTTTTATTTTCAAGATTTATTATAGCATAAACAACGAATAAACGCAAACCACACGCTTTATTTAATGCACCTTCTTTGGATTGGCCGATTCAACAATTGCACTCTTGGCTGCGGCAAGTTTTTTTGCCTCGTTTTCTGGGTCAATTCTGGCTGCTTTGCCTGAAACTTCTGCACGTGCTGCTTTGGCTCGTTCTGCCATACGTGCTTTTTTTTCTTGTTGTTCTGCAACCGCCTTTTGCATATATTTTTCTTGTATTTTTCCAACCAGTTCACAAAACATTTTGGATCGTGCCAGTTGCAAATCTTCATCCACACCTATGACGTCCTTTGGTGTACAAACCATCTCAAACTCGGTACCTCCTTGACTATCAAGTACAGTCAACTTGCAACCAGGGAAAGTATAGCGTATTTCAATATCATCCAACTTGAATACGACCAAATTACCATACGCCTTTTTTATTATAGTTTCAGAATTCTTAACTTTGTCTTTGTAATAAGCAAAGCGTTTAAGGTCTTTTATATAATCTAAATTAAAAAACAGCATTATATCCTCTTTATTTTTCACTAAGGGTAATTATAACACAAATGATTTAAAATGTCAACTTTTTGCACAAACATATAAAATTTATGATTTTTTACTTGCGTTCAAGATTCAGATATGTATAATTGTTTGGCAACGCCGGTTTAGCTCAGCTGGTAGAGCGGCTGATTTGTAATCAGTAGGTCGTTGGTTCAAGTCCGACAACCGGCACCAGTTTAGAAACGCACCATTTGGTGCGTTTTTTATTTTGATTTCCCTGCCCATCCCCCAGCCAAAAACTGTGATGCAAAGTGTGATGCATTGTGGTATAATTTATGGGAATAAGGGATAAGTTATGAAAAATTTATTAATTATTGGTGTGCCACGTGCTGGGAAATCTTCGCTGGCTAATATGATATGTGATAAGTTTGGATACGGATTAATATCAATTGATGCGATTGTTGCCACCTTCTATAAAACTTTTCCTGAACTAGGCATGCACGAAGAACCTGAAAAAAGTGAGCCGATTTTATCAAAATTTATTTTTGAATACATGCGTCAATTACACCAAGAAAACCCGACCAAAAAATATGTTGTTGAAGGCTGTCACCTATCCCCAGAAACGACTGTGAAAAATATTTGTTGTGAAACTTGTGATGTCGTATGCTTAGGCTATCCAGATTTAACACCCGAACAATTTTTAATACGTGCACGTAAAACGGATTGGGCATCCGCAAAAGACAATAATGAAATTTTACAAATGGGTGAATATTTTATTAAACAATCAAAACAATATAAAAAAACATGCGACCAGCATGGTATAAAATTTATTGATACGTCTGACAATATTGAAAGAACATTGACGGAATATATAAAACAGACATATGGAGAATAAATATGCAGATAAAGTTAGAACATCTTGATACAGAAAGCGCATGGCAACGCATTATTAGTGCTCACGAAAGATACCATACAAACCTTAAAAACTATAAATATAGTTACGACATGTTTATTCCAGACGATGACAGAATGCGCGAAATGTTTGAGCAGCCAAAACTGACCGAACAACAAATTCAGCATTATCACGATATTTTTGTAAATGAAATATACAAACTGTCTGATTTAACACATCAAGACAATAATATAAAAACAGCAATTCTACATGTGCAAAACAGAATTAAAACACATATCGAACCACTGTTACCAGCATGGGGTGCAAAATTACCAGAAACACTGACAATCACATGTGCATATGGATACGGTGGCGGATACAAAGATGGCGATTATAGTGTAATAACCTTTCGTATGAGCAGAGATAAAAGAAATGACTATGGAATATATTTGCTGTTTATGCACGAACTGGTACACATACTAATAGAAAACCCTATAATACGACAACACAATGTTCCACAAGATTTAAAGGAAAGCATTGTAGAAATTATAGGATTTGAATTATTTGATAAAAAACGGTCTTTAAAATGTTATTCTAATCCTTTTGCTAATGCGTATATTACACCTGAAGCAATACGAACGGATTTAGCCGGTGCGGTCAAAAAAATGATGGCGGATTATAACATAATACAACAGCAACAAAACACACCAGACAGGTAAAAAACTGTGATGATGTGTGGTATAATTTATGGGAAAACAAGGGATAATTATGCAAACATTAGAAAACCTGGAACAAAAATTTTTATCTGCCGTACCAATAAAGTCTTTTGAACTAGGCGACATTCATGTACCAACAGATTCAAACAAAAAATTATCCCCAGAACAAGCAAGACAAGATGTTGCAACGCTGGCACAGATGTTTATAAATGCCTATGGTGGATGGCCTTTTTATCCGAAATTATTGCGGTTGCGCATATTGAATAAACTGAACAGAATCTATGACAAAGTCACACGCCCTATAACCGCATCTGAATTGTTTGTGCAATTAAAACCAATAATTGAAATTATGCCGGATAATCATCTGTGGATTAAACTGGGCGATAATTTGGCAAAATATCCACGCAAACCACGAATTGATGTTGGCACAAATTTAGCCATAACGCATGGCAATGATAAAAAATATTGGATAGATAAAATCGGCAGCGTTGGTGTGATTGCTTTTTCAAAATGCTTTGCACCAGACGACAAAGAAAACATGGAACAGTTCCGCAATCGCATTCGTGATGTTATGAACGGCACATGTGCAATAATCATAGATATGCGTGATAATGGCGGTGGCAGCCCA
>JBKSMR010000052.1:0-14396 GCA_046881895.1 Alphaproteobacteria bacterium | reverse complement strand
TCAACACCCCGACCGTCATTTCTGTGACGGTTTTTGTTTTGGGGTAATATTTCCGACCGAAACCTGTATTACCCCACCTGAATTTATATGGGGGGATTGGTGCGTAAATTTGCGTGCGTTTTATTTGTCTGTATTGTGTTTTGTGCAAATGCACGTACGTTGCATGTGGGCGATAATACAATAAAACTGTCACAAACAAAAACAACCGACCCCGCCCTGCACGTCCGTATTGGTGATGAATTATGGTATGGGGGTATGCTTCCAATATTCATACAAAACACATTACATATCAGGTATAATAGTATAAACTATTCTGTTTTTAGCTGTCATCCATTTACCGACACAACTAATTATACATATGATGAAAACGGTCGGCTGATTGCCGCAAATGAAAATATTTATATTATTATTGATAAACAATCATCATCCATCTTTAATACAGGCGTTAAAGCTTCTTTGGATATTATAACGCAAATTATGTTTAAGGTAAAATATTCTAATGGCTCTCAGATATTTGGTGCTTCTAGTGGAATGGACGACACATATAATGACAAAAACATATACAGATTCGTATCATATTCTGGTGATAGAGTTGTTTTTCAAATGTGGAACATTAATATTAACGATTCTAAAACACAGCACCAGCTAATTACTGGGCCACAGACCTTGATTCCAAATGTAAAATATCATTACGAAATGGGCAATGCATATTTAAAAGATATTTCAAACGATATTATGTTAGCACAGGGCACTCCTGCGGATTCTTTAAATTGGGAACCTGATAATTTTTTTGTATCTAATTGGAACACTGTTTGGTTGTATGGTATTAAAATGTATGAAAATGACGTTCTTGTGCGGCATTTTGTGCCGGTGCCGTGTGGGTTAAAAATTGGGGATTTTGTTGTGCCAAGTAACGGTATGTGGGATATTGTGGAACAAAAATTCTATGGCAATATGGGGACTGGTGATTTTATTTATGGCGTGGATGAGTGAATGTAAAAAAAATCCCCGTTCGGGGGATTTTTTAAGAGATTTTTTGGATGCGTCTGACGCGGCGTTCAGAATTATCAAATGGACTTTCCAAGAATGCCTGAACGGTTAAAAATGCAACTTCGATATCGATATCATCTGCCGCCAGTGCCAGTACATTTGTGTCGTCGTGGAATCTGTCGTCGCGTGCCTGATTCGGTGTGTTGCAACGTGATGCACGAATGTGTCTGTATCTGTTCGCGGCAATCATAACCCCTGCCCCTGTACCACAGATAATGATGCCGCGTGAATTTTGGTCGTCCAACATTGCATCTGCCAATGTCGCGGCAATGTCTGGGTAATCCACAGATGTGTTCGGATCGTCAACACCCAGATTTACAGCGTTATATCCAGCCGCAGCCAACATTTCAATCAAGTATAATTTCAAGCCAACACCGCGATGGTCAGCTGCAACAAAAACACGTGATACATTTTTATTCATTATTTCTTTCCTTTCTTTTCGTCTGTGCGTTTAGACAGTTTGCAATCCAGACCTGTGTTGCCTGTGATATTCAATGTGTTATACGCCAATGTGCCTGTCATCTTGGCAGCGTTAAAGATATTCGCTGTATTCACTGTGGCAGAACCGTCCAATGTGCCATGTAAAAATAATACAGGTGCGTTTATATCGCCAATAACAACCCCACCGCGACCGATTACAACTGTTTCCGCAGTAATATTACCTACAACTTCGCCATGGATTTGAACGTTGTGATCTGTTTTTATGTCGCCTGTCAATTTGCAGCCTGCCCCAATGACAGTTGGTGATTGTTTTTCTGTTGCGTTTGTAAATGCCAGCATTTTATTTTTCCCCTTGTACAAATTTTGTTGGATCAAATGGTGCACCCTTGTATCTGATTTCATAGTGCAAGTGTGGACCCGTTGAACGGCCAGAAGAGCCAGCTAATCCAATTACTGTTCCTGGTCTGACCCAGTCGCCACGCGATACATTTATCTGAGACAAGTGGGCGTATAATGTCGTAAAGCCCAATCCGTGGTCAATTTCAACAGTTGTACCATATCCAACGCGTTCACCCGCAGATACAACACGACCCGGTGCAACCGCCATCAGTTCTGTGCCAATCTTGCCTGCAAAGTCAATGCCACGATGTTTCTTTGGTTTGCCTGTGAATGGATCTTTGCGTGTGCCGTAATTCGATGTAATACGTGATTTTACAGGTTTGCCCAGTGGTAGTACTTCGTTCAAGCGACGCAGACCGTTCCAGCGTTCCAGACCATCGGCCAGTTTTTGATATTTTTCATCTAAATCTTTGTTAAATTCAATAGGTGTAAATGCAGAACCAACCAATACATTTGAATATTTGTTTACGTTTCTGATAAGCGTCTTTTCATTCAAACCCAGCGTTGCCAATGTGCCATGAATCTGTTTGATGCTTTTGTTTAATTCGTCTGTTTTTTCTTTGGTTAATGTGTTTACTGTATCAACGATTATGTTATCTGCCTCAGCAATTTGTAGCATGGATTCCAACATCTGGGTATTGCGTTTCTTTAATTCTTCGTTTTCAGCACGTGTCAGTTCGTATTCTGTGGCCAATTCTGACATTTTTAGATATTCAGGTGCATAATCGTCGTCTTTTAACATTTCGACAATGCGTGTGCGTAAAAATTCCAGTTCACCCCATGTCTTGCTGCGACTGTTCATCAGGGCTTCTTTTTCTTTGTCTGATTTGTCTTTGGCGTTCAAGATTTTGTCGTCAATTATATTTATATCGCGTGCCAATGCTGTATATTTTGCAAGATAGGTTTGCAAATCTGTCATGTGGCGTGCGTGTGTGTCGCGTACCTGTTCCAGTTGCTGGGTTCGCATCTGTAACAGCGGACGATGATATACAAAAACATATGTCGACCATGTCGCCCACAGCAATAAGCCAACCTTGCAACAAAAACGTGTAAAACGCCAAAAACTGCTTTGCTCATATGAATACACATTGCCATTAGGCGTGTCCATAACAGTAAACTGACGCGGTGGGAAAAGACGACTAATCAACCGCCAAATCGCACGAAATGGTGATGTTATAAATGCCCACAAGGACGTAAAATATCTTGTTATAAAGTTTAACATGTCTGGTGTATTCTAGACAACGTATCGGCAATAGTCAAGCCATCCCTCAAAATCATGTCGCAATTCATAGATAAACCGCGATGTAATACGCTGATTCCGCGGGTGCCCAGACGGCCCGAAATCAAGACTCGTTCTGCGGTGTTTTTTGCACCAAACAGTGGTAAAATATTTATGTCGCCCAGCTTTTTTGACATTTCTGAAATTGCACGTGCTGTTGTTGCTGCGTCTGTGATAATACAGAAAGTTCCCATTGGGCGTACGCGTGCGATGCAACGTGAAATCCATAATGACAAATCTGCATTATGATGTGCGTTATGTTGTGCAGGTGTGCCATTAAAATAAGGCGGGTTTGTTATAACCAAGTCAAATGTGCGGTCTGATTTCCAGGTTGTAATGTCTGAATTTATCAGTTCAATGTTCGCATTGTTTAATTCGGTATTTAATTTGCATTCGTCTAACATTTGTGCTGATACATCAAGGCCCGTAATCTTGGCGTTCGGATTGTTCGCCAGCAGACACAAAGACGTACCCCCAGTGCCAATGCCAACATCCAGTACAGTTTTTACGTTGTTTGGTGCAAAAGATGCCAACCATACAGCGTCAGATGTCGGGTTGTAAAAACTGCGGCGTATTTTTACGCGACCGCCCATCAGGGTAAAAATGTCTTGTTTTGTAGTCATATCTATTTATAATAAAGTATTCAAATCAAAAGGCAAGTTTATGTTAAATGATACGATAATTGTTCAAAGTGCTGCAAGTGCGTTTAATAATGCTGCGTTGGCGGCACCTGCATTTTTGTTATGGGCAATTTTGATGTTGCCGTTATATGTGGCGATATATTGGTTTGGCGGTGAATTTATGGCACGTATTGGTTGGAATCGTAATAATTTGCTGGGCAAGGTTTCTTTTTGGACTGTTGTATTCGTATTCGCATGGACGGTGATGTTTGGTGGAAATTATGCTGTGTTGCGTGATAATTTATCTGTGTTACCGATGTTGACGGCGGTTATTGTCTTTGTGTCATCGTTGTTTATATCTTCGCACTTGCGTTTGCGTCCCCTGCCCCATATGGGTTGGAAACAGTGGTTGCTGGTGCTGGCGGTATTGTTGATGGTTGGTTTGTCTGATACACATGCTTGGTGGGGACCATTGTTACAGATTTTTGCATTGCTGACTGGTGCATTGTTCGGACGATTTGCAGGCAGTGCGATGCGACCAATGGGCGGCGTTGTGTTGATTTTGATGACAGTTGTTGTTGCGATTTTGATGCAGCCAGAATTTTTCAGATTTGGTCAGCTGGGCAATTTAAGTGTTTTTCATTTGCTGGCAATTTTATTGTTTGGAATTGTATCTGTTGCGACGGTTGTTGTGTCTAATGTTTCGCCTAAAAGTAAGATTCAAGATAGTTTATTTATAAAGTTAAAGTGGTTGTGGCGTGTGGCGTGCTTGTTGGGTTGTGCGTTGTTCATGCTGACCGAGGCTGTTCCTGTCTTGCTGGGCACTTTGGTTGCTTTTGCGGTTATGTTTATAATGTCTGTATGGCATGCAAAGAATATAAACAAGGTGCTGGGTGACAAGTTATTTGCACTTGTTTTATTCTTGTTTGGCGTAATATGTGTTATGCCGGTAATAAGTGCCATGGGAATGTTATATTGGTTGAATACAGATAATTGCAATTTGTGGCAGGAATCCAGGGTTTTGTTATAATTTGTTATATTTATTTAATACCAATTGTTGTCGTAATAATATATTATTTTAGCGAAATAAACATAAAACATAAGGTAATATATTATGATAATACATCCAACTGCTATTATTCACGAAGGGGCTAAAATCGGCACAGATTGTAAGATTGGGCCATACTGTATTATTGGGGCAAATGTTGTGCTGGGTGATCGTGTAGAATTGGTTTCTCATGTTGTTATTGACGGCAAAACGTCTATTGGCGATGATTCAATTGTGTATCCTTTTGCTGTGTTGGGTGTAATGAGTCAGGACTTAAAATGGCAGGATGAAGCCGCAATGACAGGTTTGCGTATTGGAAAACGTTGCAAAATTCGTGAATATGTGACGATTCATTCTGGAACGCCTGCATCAGATGGCACTGTTATTGGTGATGACTGTCAGATTATGGTGAATGCACACGTTGGTCATGACTGCAAGATTGGTAACAGTGTTGTTATGTCTAATTTGGTTCAGGTCGCAGGACACGTAGAAGTAGAAGATTTCGCGATTTTATCTGGTGGTGCAATGGTTCTTCAATTTGCACGTATTGGGCGTAATGCATTTGTTGGTGGCATGTCTGGTGTTGGTAATGATGTGTTGCCATATGCGATTTATGATGGCAATCGTGCTGTATATCGCACAATAAATCGTGTTGGCTTGATGCGTCATGGTTTTACTAACGAAGATATGCACGCAATTCACGCGGTATATTCTGCGGTTTTCCGTACAGACGAAGGTACTGTTGCGGAACGCTTGTCCAAGGTTCGTAAAGAAGTAAAGAACAATAAATATGCGATGGACGCGATTGACTTTATTGAAAACCGTTCAAAGCGTGGAATTGGTACAACTAAAAATGCAGAATAAGAAAAAACGCATTTTTATAATTGCTGGTGAAGTTTCTGGCGACGTCTTGGGCGGACGTATTATGGCAGAAATGCCGAATGCAGAATTCGTCGGTATTGGTGGCGAAAATATGCAACGTGCAGGTTTAAAATCGCTGTTCCCAATGTCTGATTTGGCGGTGATGGGAATACTAGAGGTTGTTGCCCATGCAAAAACACTGACAAGACGTATCAAGCAGACTGTTGATGCAATATTGGAATACAAGCCTGATTTGATTTTAACAATCGATTCGCCTGGTTTCGCAAAAAGTGTGGTTACGCAAATTCGTAAAAGTGATGACGGGAAAAAACTGATTGCGTCTGGTATGCGTTTCCATCATGTTGTTGCACCTCAGGTTTGGGCATGGCGTTCTGGTCGTGCAAAAAAGTATGCCAAGACATTTGATAAACTGTACGCGTTTTTTGATTTCGAAGTACCCTATTTTACAAAATATGGCTTGGAAACAGTTGCTGTTGGTCATCCGATTGCAGATGGTTTGATTGGTAAATATAAATCACAGCAATCTGAAAAAATTATCACGCTTATCCCGGGCAGCAGAATGAGCGAGGTTAAACGCTTGATGCCGTTGATGCGTGACATTGTAGACAGACTGGTTCGTAATGGGTATCGTGATTATAAATTTGTAATACCGACGGTGGAAACAACGCATGAATATATTCACAATGCTGTGAAAAAATGGTCTGTTGTACCGACGTTGATACCATCATCTGACAGATACGATATTTATTCCAAGACATATATTGCAATTGCTGCCAGTGGCACTGTATCTGCGGAATTAGCGATGTTGCATGTTCCATCGGTTATTGTGTACAAGATGAATCCGATAACGATGTGGATTGGTCGCAGATTGATACACGTAAAATGGGTATCGCTGGTAAATATTTTACTGAATCGCTGTGTTTATCCGGAATGTCTGGGTGGCGATGCGAATGTTGATTGTGTTTTGAATGCGTTTCAGAATTTAACTATACCGTCTCGGCGTAAAAAAATGATTGCAGATTTGAAAAGTGCAGATAAATTATGGAAAAAAGCACATGGTGGTTCTTGTGCACTGATTGCGGAACATTTATCAAAATAGTGTATATTTTTATAGTATTGGGATTTGTTTTGTGATATAATAAGCACAACGAAGGAGAAAGAAATGCGTTTTGTACTTGCTGGGATTATTTGTTTATTTGGTGGTGCGGCATTTGCACAGCAGTCTGCACAGCCATCTGTACAGCCATCTGTACCTACGATATCTTATGTTAAAAATGCTAACAATATTACAACGGGTAAGCTTAGTGTTGACCGTTTGCACGTTGGTTCTGATGCGAATACGGTTGCATCAGGTGCGGACATACGATTTGATTCTGTCTCAATTGGAAAGCCTGCTGAAACAGCACCTCAGGGTCGTGCATTGGTTTGGATTGAAGTTGAATAATACCGTTCTTTATATATCAGATTTAAAAATCCCGCGATTGCGGGATTTTTTTATTCTTATTTTATCTTAACCCTTTGGCACGACAACATGCAGATGCAGCTGCTTGCCAGCTGGAATATTCTGTGGATGGACTGCGTAAATCGCGCCATGGTTGCCAACCGTTGCATCGTTTGTTGGAACCGTTTCCGGTGCATTTTGCGTATCGACGCAGTGAACATGTTTGGTTTGAAACGCGTCCCATATCAGTTGTACATTTTACAACGACATTTTGATTTTTTGCATCATTTTTGCCCAGTTCTTTTGATGACATAACCTGATACGCATTTGCGGTGCAAATTGTTGTGATTGCCAGAATAGATGCGATAAGGATTTTTTTCATTATGTATCTCCCGTTGCTGTTATTTATACGTATATTATACGTAAATATTTTATCGAACACAATGGGAATGTGTGCTGTTTATATATTTGTTGACCAAGGTATATCGTTCATAATCAGATAATACAGTTCTGGGTTATCTGTGTCTATGCCACGCAGAATCGGTCTGACAACATATATATCAACGTTACAAGGATTGTTTGTGTCGTTTTGGACTTCCATTAAATCTTCATAGAATTTTGCGGCAAAATCCATTGCTTGCAGATATGCTGCGTCATCGTCTGCTGGATTTGTTGAATCGCCTTCCCACATTAACCACATTCCATAGTTTACGACGTTTTCTTGACCGTCGATATCGTCTGCAGACAATAACAATAGCGGTTTAAAGTCAATGTCATTTGTAAATTCGCCTGAACTGGTTTCTGTAAAGTCATACATATCGCCGACAACTTTTACAGTTGTATACAGTACGCCTGTATTTGCGAACATTTTTGACAGCGTCGCGGTGTTTTTAAGTGTAGAATGATACAGGTAATTTTTTATTCGTGAGGACAGTTTGCTGGCACGTGCGGCTTTTGCACCTGCTTTTAGGACATCGTTGCCAGAACGTGCGGCACGAATGGCCTTGATGGTTTTTACGGAACGCGTCAGAACATTTCCAGAATGTTGTTTTGCACCCTGCAAGGTCTTGCGGTATTTTTGTAAATCTGAATATGCAGTTGATTGTTCGATATATTTTTTTACATTTTTATCTTTTCTTAATGGTTCCAAAGATTTTTCAGCATCCTTTATTTCGTCCAGTTTACCCAGGTATTTTTTAGGGTTTTTAATTTTGCTTATTTGACTTAATTCTTTTTCTAGTTTCCTTAATTTGGTAGCATGTTTTACATAGTTTTGTACTTCTTTTGTATTTCTTAATATGGACAAACTCTCTTTTAATGCACGCATGGATTTTACTGCACGCAAGCCCTTTAATCCACCAGATATAAGTGTGCCCGCACCAAATGTTGCAACGCTGACTATGACATCCAGTGCGATTTCTGCAAAGCCGATCCATTTAAGGTTTATATCGCCTGCGATATAGTAATCTTGCGAATCGTCCCCTGTTGTCAATGCACCCGCTTTATTTATTGACGTGCCATTACGTGATTTTGCACTGCGATCTGTGCAGTTGCCACCGTTGGATAATGCGTTTGGATACAATTCATCTATATGATCATCTATGTATTTTACAGACAGGGTGTTATTTTTCGTTGGCCCCACAAATTTATCCAAACTGCCTGCTTGGACAACCATGATTCCGTACCATGCAGGGTCGGTATTTGTCCAAACGGTTGGGTCGCCATTTTCGCCGATGCGTGGATTTGGATCAGATGCTGGCAATGTTCGTTTATGTGCCATCAGTATGCGTTGTTTTATAATTTTTGGCTGTGTTTCATAGTTTACTATAATTTCACGTCCATTTGGGAATGTGTATTGAATTGGTGTAAATCGAATTGCATCTTCTTCTTCCAGTGTGGCCAGTTCAGGACATTTCAAGACACGTTCCAGTGTTGGACCGTCATAAAATATATCGTAAATCCATTGTTGAATAATGTCTTCGGGGTCGTTTTCGTCGACGTTTTGGGCTGTTTGTGCCAATTTAGTAGCAAAGATTTCTGTCGCACATGGGGTTGATGCCTGTTCTATTGCGGATTGTTCCAAGTCAGCCAGACTGACGGCATTATCTGGCACGATTACATCATCGTTATCTGCCAAACCTAGGCTTGGTAATGATAAAGCAAATAATATAAATAATAGTTTTTTCATTGGTTAAATGTCATATGCTTCTGATACAATTTTTACTGGATGGTGTGAGTCTGGGAATTGTGCTTCCACTTCATAAACCGCTTGATGCCAGTCGGTAATTCGCTCACCCTCAAAGTAGATGGGTGGTATGGTTGTGGTTGCTGCCATTAGTGTATCTTTGTGCAATTGTACAACATATAGATAGCCGGGTGCACAAGCGGAGGACTTTAGGTCCAGCGCTAATTGGTCTGCATCTTTTTTTGTGTTTTCTAGGTCAATGCTCATGATGATTTTTTCTGTATATGTTAGATTGGGTTCTGAAGAAGGGGTGCTTGTGGAACCTATAAGCAGACCAGGGAATACGCGTGTGCTTTCTTTGGGATCAAAAAAGAAATTTGTTTCAGTTAAATCTTGTATAGAGTGACGAGTTTTTATCACTTTGGAAAGATCTGTGCCATAATTGCTTGGAGATGAACAGTTGGCATCCCAAGATGGATTTGCTTCTGAATAGATAGTGCCTGGTTGTAAATTTTTTTCGTTGGAATAAAGGATTGCATATCCGCCTGTGAAATCCTCATTAGCACCGCCACCACCGCCATTGCCACCGCCATTGCCGCCATTGTTGGCATTATTGTTAACGTCCGATTTTAATACGGGAGTATGTGAAAAATTGACTTTGTTGTGAGTCTGTGGAGGAGTGTCTTTGTCATCTGCGACCTTTCTTCCCCATTTGGCGTATATTGTTATTTTGTTGTTTGTGCAGTCGTTACTATATATTCTGTGTCTTTGTGCACCGGCATAATTCTGGTCATCAAACCAACCCTTGAATTCGTATTCGTTTTTGATGTCGTCATTTGGTACTGGGGGGTATAAGTTTACATAGCGGTCTTGGTTAGTAGTGTCAAAACTGGGTGGATTCTGTAGAGAATTGCCTACATGTCCGCCGAGCATACGTTTGGGGTCCAGTTCATAAGTTATTTGGCATTGTTTTGCAGATGTAACGGTTTTTGGCATGTTGATTTTTACACGTTCGTATGCATGTTTATCTTTGTATGGTTCATATCCTTGTTTTTCATTTTTCATACGTTCGGTAAAGGACAAATCTGCATAAGTCGTTGGAAAAGGTATCGATTCAACGCCGTATACATTTGTACCGTTTTGTGATTGCAAATCCTGTAATTCTTGTTTTCTTTCTTGAAACTCAATCGCCCAATCTGGTAACTGGGGGGTAAATGGATTTTGTATCTGAATTGGTTGAATTGTATTTATGTTGGGTGTTGGAAACGCAACAATGTTGCCACCCTGAATATTATGGCCATTTTGTGCAATATAATCATAAAAAGCACCGTCAATATACCCACCACATGATGTTGCATAATTCCCAGTCGTTATACGCGATAACTGTAACATCACAGATGGACGTACGTCCGACAGTTCCGCATTCACACAGTTGTTCATTCCAGAACATGTAATCGCAACTAAATCAGAAACAATTTGCAAACAGTCGTCTGTTCCAACCTGGGGACCAAATGCATATACAGGACGTGGTAAATGCATGTTATATGGTGAATTAGGATTCCAAGATGGATTTGTGGAATAATCTTGCACATTCTGAATCACACCGTATTTAGAAAATATAGATGCAGAATACGATGGCAAAATAAATGCCATAATAGCAATAAATGTGCAGAAAATATGTGTTTTCACTCTCAAACTATATCCCTGTTGTAAGCAATTATAACAAAAAGAGCTGTGTAATGAAAGACAAAAATCCACCAATAAAGAAAAACGGTGCAAACGGTATGTATTTTTGATTTTTATGCTTTGCCCATAATGTTCCCAATACGCATGCAATAACCAGTGCAATCGCCAAACCGTTTGTGCCCAGCCATATGCCACCTACCCCCAACAGTTTTATGTCGCCCATGCCAATTGGTGCAGATGCATCAGGGGTCTTTTTTGTTATGTAATAATCAAATGCTGTGCCGATAATCGCAGACATTAAATAACCAAATGTGCCGCCAATAACCGCAGATTGTATGCTTAGCGGAAATGAGTAAAACGCAATCAGCGTCAATCCAATCAGCATCAGTGGAAACAGGTATGCATCTGGTATAATGCGACGACGAAAGTCACTGATTGAAATCAATATCGATAAAATTGCGGCAATAACCAGCAAAATAATGAAAAAGATGTAAGAAATCATATTTTTCTCCCTTGCGTTTCGAATCGGAAATATGCTACACTTACATTATAATGTAACACAAGGGTTTTGTAAAATGAGTACAGGTTGGGATAACGCAATGTTAAAAAAATTAAAGGCATTGACCGGCAAGGGGTTGTCAACGTCTGAAATTGGTAAACGCTTGGGCATGTCAAAAAATGCCATTGTGGGTAAATTAAATCGTCTGGGTTGGAATGCCAAGGCAGGCGGTGCAACTGCGGCAACTGCTGTAAAAACTGTGACAAAAAGGGCTGGGAAAAAGCTTGTCGCTAAGAAAACAGCGGTGACACCTGTGAAAAAGGCTGTGGCGGCCAAGAAAGCACCTGCTAAAAAGGCAGCTGTGGTCAAGCCTGCTGTGAAAAAAACAGAAAAAAAGACGGTTGCTAAAAAAGAAACCGCTGTGTCAAAGACAGCGACCGTTAAAGGAGCTGTAAATAAAAAGGCCAGTGATAAAAACTTGGCTGTACATCAACGTATAATTCAACATTCGCTGGAAATGGCAAATTTAAAGCCTAATCAGTGCCGTTGGCCAATTGGGGATCCTGATTCTGAACACTTTCATTTCTGTGGCGAAACAGTGTTCGTCGGAAAACCTTATTGCTATGAACACTGCAAGCAGGCATACCAATTCGCAGCACCAAAGAAAAAATAATCACTCCGTAGGGGGAATGTAAATGGCAATCGAGAGAGAAAATAACAATAAATCGCTGGGAATGACTGATTTTGAAATCGGTGGTGATGTTTTTCGTGTGTATTACAAACCAGATGGCGAATTCGTCTTAGTTATAGATAGTCTTATAAATGATACCAAACCAAATGTATTGTTGGTCATAAACCCAGACGGTAATCGTAAATGGGACGATATTTTGGAAAATGACTATGGTATCGATTTGGAAACTGTTCGTCCAAAAAAAGATAACAAGTACCAAAAACTGGATATCGAATATTCTGGACTGAATTTATATAGTGACTTGGTGCAGGCATATCTTGATGAAAAAGATATCTCTTCCGCAGCACAGGCGTTGCATGTTTTTAGAAATGAATCTATAAAACGGGCAACCCAAGAAAGACTGGATGAAGCACAACAAACTGTCGAACGTGCCGGTGATACAATCGATAAAACAAATGAAAAAATCCATCAGTTACAACAATCTATGCGGGAATTAAAAAATAAACTGGTTGCCGCACGACGCGAAATCGGCAAAGAACCAACAAAGCAGTCCGCATCAAAAATACTGCGGTTGGAATCGCTGATAGATATGAACGAAGAAAAACTAAAACGGGCAAAAAAACGTCTGGTAAATGCAGAACGTCGCTTGGGCAATGCAAATGATGATGCCGTCGCAGCACAAAATTTGCTGGCAAAATTAAGTGCAAATTTGCCCACACAACCCCTGAATACGAATTTGACAATGGTCGCAGATGTTCCTGTGCCGGCCGTTGTCGATGACGATGATTTTGAAACAGACTTGGAAAATAAAACAAAGGCAGATGATATGGCAGATGAAGATGTAAAACCGCTGTTTGATACAGATCCAGATATTTTGGATGAAGAAATAGCGTTCAAACCAATCGAATTTAATACAGATGCTGTGCAAAATGTGCCGGCTGTTGCACCTGAAAATAATCTGGTAATCAGCGATGATATCGAACCTGCCCCAGTCGCAGATAATACTTTTACACCAAGTTATGAAGAAAATTCTGTTGAAGATGAATTTGTGCCTGCACCATTGACGTTTACACCGCCTGTATCCTCTTTTGATACAGCAGATACGTCAGATGAAGATACTATTAAACCTATGTTTGATGGTTTTACACCTTTCCCGGAAATGGAAGAACAGGAAACAGAAACGACAACATGGACTCCAACACCAATCGTTTCAGAAGAAAGGCCTGTGCAAGATGTTTTGGAACCAGTGGTTGCTGATTCTATGCCAGAGGTGGCACCCGCCCCTGTTTCTTCGGATTTTCGCCCTGTGTCACCGATACAACATGAAAACACAGCGGATAGACCTGTTGTCACGCCTGTATCAAATGTGACAGATGGTGGCAGTGCCCAGGCCAAGCCAACATTGTTGTATTATGTGCTGTTGATTGTCTTGATTGTGTTGTCAATATTCACATTGTGGTTCTATCAACAGGCGTCTAATGAAAATATGCCTGAATTGGCCGCAGTTACGGAAACGGGGGCACAAGTTGCTACAGAAGAACCTGTTATGCCAACAGACGTTGTGCCAGAACCTGTTCCTGTAACAGAATCAGTCGTTGTGGCTGAGCCAGAGCCAGCACCTGTGATAGAGCCTGTCGTTGTGGCCGAGCCAGAGCCAGAACCTGTGATAGAGCCTGTCGTTGTGGCTGAGCCAGAACCAGTCGTTGTAGAGGTTGAGCCTGAACCTGTTCCAGTGACAGAGCCTGTGGTTGAAAATCCTTTTGTTGATTTGCCCGCAGATGCTATCGTTGGACCAATCCCAGTCATCGTCGATGAAGAACCAGTTGCCATTCCAACCGAAGAAGAGGTTTTGGCAACGAAACCTGCGTACGGTGTGTCGCAACAAGAAAAAATGTTTGTTGCCGATAAAAACTATGAAACAGAAACTGTCGTTGAATCTGTTGAACCAACAATTGTTCGCGTGCCACAATATACAGAACAAGTTGTAACAGAAGAGTCTGTTGATGTGTGTTCTGATGGCAATGCACCGGACAGTTATGGTTGCTGTGCAGGTGAAGAATTTGTCTTGTTGCCGGATGGTGAACAGGCCTGTTGTGCAGAAAGTACGGGCGAATGTTTCCCACCCATGTAAATAAATTAAATATAATGGCATATCTATAAACAAACCCGAAACCT
>JBKSMR010000051.1:0-5356 GCA_046881895.1 Alphaproteobacteria bacterium | reverse complement strand
AATCGATTTGAATGCTGTTGAATCAGATGACGATGATGATGAAATAGAAGACGAAGATTCTTAAAAAATCCCCCAGTGTGGGGATTTTTTTCTGTTGTAAAATCCGATCGCATGTTATAGAATATGCCTGTCATCATGATTTTGTGATGATGGGGTGTGAAGACCCGTTGCACGAAGCGTCCACAGATGAAATGTTGACGCACCGTATGGTGTGTATTTTTTATATCTGGGATGAAAATAACTCCTGGCCGTTCTGGGTCAGGAGGGTTTGCGAATATATTGAATAAGCGACACAATTCTTCGTGATTGTCTTCAACCTCCTGACCGCTTCGATTTATGGCGGTTTTTTGTTTGGGGCAATATTTTCCGACCGAATTTTATGTATTGCCCCACCAAGAAAGTAAAGGGAACGTTTGGCGTATCTGATATGCGGAGAATGTGGGTGATTTTTTGTGGGATATGCGTTTGTGGAACAGGAATGGCTGCAACGTTTAGTGCGGTCAAGGTGCCGTTATGTGGTTATGGATATTATCGGTACGGTTCCGAATGCAGACCTGTTGATGCCCAGGCAGATAAGTGTACACCTGTGAATGGTCACAGTACATATCGTATTTTGATGGATTCTACGTCTTTTATGCATCAGGAACATTCTGAACTGATATGTTTGGGAACACATACGTTGTATGCGTATGACGATGAATTGTTTGTCGCGTTATTTAGTGGCGGAACACTTCGTTCTTTTGGGCCACCGATGTGTGGATATGGATATTATCGTTTAAATAACAAGTGCTATAAAAATACAGATACTGATGCGGTGGGATTGTGTCCAGAAAATTATCATAAATCGACGACACATTCTGCGTCTTATATGTCGATGTTTGCGTCTGAAAACATTTGTCTGGGTACATACGGTGTGTATGAATATGATGATTATTTGCATCCATTGTATAACGGGATATTGGTATCTGTTGGTGCTCCGTTACAGACGGCGTCTGATATGCGTGGCACACCATGCAGTATAAATTCTGATAATTATTATCAGATTGCGGTTGCGACCGAAGATGCATTTGCACATCCAGATGTTGGAATGTGTGCGACCACCAGCACCAAGTTTGTTGTAAACACAGATTGCAAGGACATAGATGCATCTGATACGAATTCTTTGCGTCAAAATGCGGTATGCGGCGTTTTGTGTGACAGTGGTGTTTACACAAATTCGGGTGTTTGTGCGGACAGTTATTGTATGAATGGCGACAATACAAGACGCCTGTATTATCAGCAGGGCAATACACAATACAGTATACCGTTATATTCGAACCCGACGACGACCCCGTCATTAAATGTAAAGTATGACAATAATCAGACATGTTATATGAATTTGGTGCCAGGAGGTCGGACAAAAGGGATACGTATAAAGTATGAAAACACAGCATATTATGGGATAGATTAAAAGGGGAACAGGGAATGAAAAGAATATTTTATGCATTTTTAATGATGGTTATAACTGTATCGTCATATGGTGCTGACACGAACGAGATATGCAAGCGTAAAACAATGATGATGATAGTTTTGCAGAAAAACGTCGATGGCACTGTGACAGACGTTGATACAGATACTCTAAAATGGGGTGTTGATTATGGGTATGACATATTTGCGAACACACACAGTGAAAGTATCAGCGAAATAACAGGCAGTACGACCTGTAATGACATTGCGGTAAAAAGTGCGATTGACGGTTCCAGTAACAACGCCGGTGCGGCAGAGCCTGGTGATGCGAACACGTTTTTGCATGCTGCGACGAATGATGTTGGGACAAATTGTTGGTGCAAGATGGATGGGCCTGTGACGTCATGGTGGGTATACTTAAAAACGTATGACAGTGCGTCTGCATGTGCCAGTGGGTGTACCAGTTATTGTGCGAACGGCATGGCGAACAATACAGAAATGCCAAACGGTCGCAAATTGCGTCATGCGATATTCGATGCGATATGGTGAACAAGTGGTTAGTGGGAAGTGTTAGTGGTTAGTGGTGGCTGCGAAGCGGACGGGGTGGATACAACCCCGCAGGAACAAAAGAATGGGAATGACGCTACTTCGCCAAGGCTATGTAGTGCAGGCAAAAAGAAAAAATAAAAGGAGATGTTATGAAAAAAGTAATATATTTATTGGTTGGGGTGTTGTTATCATTACCCGCAATTGCGACGGAAATGTGTGCACGTAATGACACGATTGTAATTCCATTGGACAGCAACGTTGGTGGCAGCAGCAACGGCAATAGCGCGGCCGAGGCAACATGGTGGACGATATTCAGTTATGGTCGTATATATGGAATATCAACATGCCTGTCTGCCGCCGAAGGCGGCAAACCGAGTGGTTCAATGGGGGTATACACGAATGACAAGGGACAAATGTTGCCCCAGGACGAAGCCTTGGCAGGTAGAAGTGGTCAGGATGCGGAAGGAAATGATCGTGGCTATTGCTGGTGTAAAATGACACACCCTGCGTCTTCGCGTTGGGTGTTCTTCAGCTCGAGCTCCGCTTCGAATTGTGCGTCTAATTGTGCTAACTACTGCGGTTTCAACGCCCAGAGCCACGCCGCTGTGCGGTCTGGGTTGTTTGGGTCTGTCGGCAAATGATGTGCCCGGAGAAGGGTCCCATGGCAAAAACGCAGTTTTTGTTATGGGTTGCCTGACGCAGTCAGGCCGGAATGCGACGCGGTCACAAATGGCGTAGTAAATTTGTGACCGCGTGGTAGGTTTGTATATTCTGTATCAAGAAAAGAAAACGAAAACCCTGTCATCCCGTCCCATTTTTTGTCACTTCTGCGTTCCCCTTTGTCACTTTTGCGTTCCCCTTTGTCACTCCTGCGATCCCCTTTGTCACTCCTGCGAAGGCAGGAGTGGGACTAAACAGTGTGAGCAACGCGAACCAAATTCTAACATGTTCACGTTCTGGCATTGTAAATTTTCAAGACCTTATTCCTGCCTACGCAGGAATGACAAAGAAGAAGTAAAAAGAGCAAAGGAGAAAGTATGAAAAAGGTAATATTTTTATTGGTCGGGGTGTTGATATCATTACCGTAAATATTGTCACTCCTGCGTCCCCCTTTGTCACTCCTGCGAAGGCAGGAGTGGGACTTGAAAAACTCTAATCTTCACACTTGCACGATATTCGATTTTGGCTCGCTTTGCTCGCACTATTTAGACCTTATTCCTGCCTACGCAGGAATGACAAAACAAGCCTACGCTAGGCGTGACAAAACATGCCTACGCAGGAATGACAAAACATGCCTACGCTAGGCGTGACAAAACATGCCTATGCAGGAATGACAAAACGTGCCTACGCTAGGCGTGACAAAACATGCCTACGATTGGCGTGACAAAGGGAAGAACGCTAGACGTGACACTATCAAAGCATAAAAAAACACTTGCATTCGGATAACAAAAAAGTTAATAATATCTCGCAGAGCAATGCAGAAAACAAAGCATGTTTTCTGCATTGTTTGAAAAAATAATGCTGGTATGTCGCCGTAAATGTTGTACGCATGTTGATGTGCTGCGTATTCGCGTTGGGTGTTCAACAACTCGAACTCCGCTTCGAATTGTGCGTCTAATTGTGCTAACAACTGCGGTAACAACGCCCAGAACAACGCCGCTTTGCGGTCTGGGTTGTTTGGGTCTGTCGGCTCCTGATGAAAGGGAAAAACTTTCCGTCATGGACAAAGTTTCGCTGGCCTGCAAGGACAAAGTAAGAAATACTTTTCAGATATGACCAAAAATGTACATATCTGTTTCGTTGCCTTTCACATCAAGGCGTGGTGACATCCCAGTGACACAATAGACGAATTGTTGTGTCCAAACTAAGAACGCAGGGGGTATCTGGACTGGTAGCCTGCTTGGTACCATGGTGACGGTCCGGGGTATCCAAATTCAAAACAAAAAGTGGGGGGATTTTGTTATGATTTTGGCGGAGATTTCAAAAATAGATTTCGGACAATGTCATACGTTTGCAGACTTTGCACGTGATAAATTACCGATGCCAGGCGAAAAAAAGAGACTGGATGAAATTTTAAATAAAGAAATATTGATCGTAGATTTCAGAATTACAAATTCAAAAAAAAGACAAGATGGAAAGTGCCTGCAATTGCAATTCGTTATGAATGGTCAAGTTTGTGTCTTGTTTACTGGTTCCGCGGTGCTGATTGACCAAATGCAAAGTGTTAATGAAAAATTGCCTTTTCGTACCACTGTGGTAAAAATTGATAGATATTATTCTTTCTCGTAATTATAGTTTGTTGTTATGAAAACTTATAAAAATCTGTGGGATGAATTTATTTCCCTTGAAAATTTCAACTTGGCCGTTAAAAAGGCAGTAAAAAGTAAAAAAAATAAAAAACAAACCAAATTCTTTCTGGAACACAAAGATGAATTGCTGGAAAAATTGCGCGATGATTTGCAAAATAACAAATATAAAAATTCTAGATATCGTATATTTTATGTCTTTGAACCGAAAAAACGTGAAATCTATGAATTGCCGCTATATCCAGATCATATCGTGCATCATGCCTTGATAAATGTTTTGGGCCCAATATGGCAAAAACGTTTTATCAAAGATTCTTATGCGTGTATACCTGGACGCGGAATACACAGTGCCGCACAGCGGGCAATGCTGTTCGTCAGAAAAAATAAATATGTCTTGCAGTGCGATGTCCGAAAATTCTATCCCAGTATCGACCATAATATTATGATGGATATCGTCGCCAGAAAAATCCATGATAGAAAAATCTTGTGGCTGTTACAGAAAATCGTCTTTTCGTTGCCAGGGGGTAAAAATTTGCCTATCGGAAACCTGACCAGTCAATGGATGGGAAATCTGTATCTGACAGAACTGGATTTGTTCGTTAAGCATAAGTTAAAATGTGCAAATTATCTGAGATACAGTGATGATTTTTGTATTTTTCATAATGATAAAAAATTCTTGAATGCAATCAAAGCAGATGTTAAATATTTCATAGAACAAAAGTTGAATCTGAAACTGTCCAAGGCAATCGTTAAACAGGCCGATGGGATGACTTTTGTTGGATTCAGATTATTTAAAAAATTTATACTGTTGCGGCAATCCACCGTAAAAAAAATCAAAAAAAGAATCTGTGCGTTCGTTGCCGGAAATGTTTGGTCTGACAGTGTGCGGTCTTCGATGGCGTCTATGATGGGTTTGATGCGGTGGGCGAAAACGTTTAATTTACGAAAAAAAACTAAAATGACTGTGGATGGGAATTTTGTTTAATGGCGTTCTTGCAAGTTGTGAAAATAATTGCTATTATTTGCCTGATAAAGGATTTTAATTATGCAAAATG
>JBKSMR010000050.1:0-26450 GCA_046881895.1 Alphaproteobacteria bacterium | reverse complement strand
TATGTCAGTGATAAAGAACAAGATAAACAAGAAACTGTTTTAACACCACAGAAAGAGCATAAGAAGTTTAAAGACTTTGTCTTGAACCCAAATGCAACTGATGAAGAATGGAAAAAACAAATAGATTTAATTCAGCCTTATGTGATTGCACATATTCTATCAACCGAAGGGTTCGTTGATAGTTTGTATTATGACAAAGGTGCTACAACAGGTACGCCTACAATTGCAGCAGGATTTATACTTAATGATGATATTCATCGTAATTTTGCTGAAAAAACACTGGGACGTAAACTTGAAAAAGGCTCAATCGTTTCAAAAGAAGAAGCAAAAAAACTAACAGATGCATGGCTGCGAAAAAAAATCTACCCGAATATGAAAAGGGAATTTAATGTAGAGATGCCTGTACGTATGTTTATTAGTCTTGCTGTGGCTGCATACAACGCAGGCGAGAGTATTTACAAAGAAGGTAATTCTGGACGACCCGTTGCAACCGCGGTGAATGCCGGTGAAAGTATAGAAAGTATTGTAAACAAGTATGTGCGTGCGTTTGGTAAAACACGTGGTACAGAATGGGGGGGATTGGCAAATAAATATGCAGTCTGTGCACTGTATATGATGGACAAGATTTCTGAAGAAGTCATTTTGAATTCTGTTAGTGATGCACCATATTCAATTGGACACTATGTTGCTGCTGCACAAAACAAAGATGCACAGTTTGATACAACTAGAATGAAAACTGGACGACTGTTGGTGTATGATGGATATGCGAAAACCGCAAAACCTGTGGGGGTTTTGAAGTATGATGTAGATAGTATGTTGCTGAAAGTAAGGGCTGGCGTAACCAGGGGTACAAAACAAGAACCTGTGCGTAATTTCTTTTGTCAGGAAGATGTAGATATTATGGAACAGGGGTTATTGTTCCATAATGATACAGGCGTTTTTATGGAAAATTTAGAACGATATTTTGTAGTGCAACAATCAGAGTCTGAAAAATTAAATCAAGAAGGTGAAAGGCTGTTTTTTGCTAGGGATTTTGCCGGTGCAGAAAATAAATATAAACAGGCACTAAAAAAAGATAAAAATAATTTTATTGTGTACGTTAATTTGTCTGCCCTGTATCACATCAAGGGGGATTATCAAAAAGGTCTGGAAACAATTCGCAGTATAATAAATTCTGGCAGAATGAAGCAGGTGCCAAATGATAAAAAGGCTTATATGTATTATATCTCTGCGTTGTGTCGTGAAGGATTGGGTGATAATGCAAAAACAAATAAAGAAAAGTTAGAACACTATAATTTGGCAAAAGAAAACTTGAAATTATCAGAACAGTTCGGTGGAAAGATATATGAACAAGCAAAAGCTGGACTGGATGAAAAAATAAAAAATATATCTGTTAAGCAAGTAAATGCGTTTCATAACAGTATTAAACAAATTAGACAGAAAAATGCAAAGCATGATTTATTGCTGTACGGAATAGAACGTAAAATTGATTTAACTTAAAGGAATGTGTTTATGAAAGTTTATGTCGATATACATGATAATCGCTGGAAAAAATATAAAATCGATTTTGCAAAAATTGCAAATGCTGTAGTAGGTGCTAAATATAAAAATGCCGAAGTGTCTATTGTTTTAACAAATGATAAAGAAATCAAAAAAATAAATCATAAATATAGAAATATAAATAAACCAACAAATGTTTTGTCTTTTGAATTGGGTGATGATGTATTGTTGGGGGATATTTATATATCTTTTGATACTGTCGCCAAGGAAGCAAAACAGGAAAATATCTCTTTTAATGATCATGTGGCACATATGGTTGTTCATGGTGTTTTACACTTGTTAGGATATGATCATATAAATGATAATGATGCGATTGTTATGGAAAATAAAGAAACAAAAATTTTGGAAAAAATGGGAATAAAAAATCCATATGCTAGTTATAAAGAAATTTTTTGTGCAGACGGTTCTTGTTGCCCAGGTGCAAAAACAATTGCTTTTTTAAAGAAGTTAAAAATAAAAGATAATGGTTTTGCTCAATATCTTCTATACGGCGTATTTGGTGCGATTGCGTCGCTTGGTTTCGCACCGTTTTATTTGTGGTGGTTGACTGTAATTGGTGTTGGTGGTGCGTATTGGTTAACTGTAAGAAATAAAAATATTGGCGGTTTTTGGCGGTCGTTTGTTCGTGTTGCTCCATTTGGTGCGATGTATGGTTTGTTTATGTTTTGGTGGGTTTTACATTCAATATACGTTGTTCCAGAAATTGCAGATGTTTATGCAATATGGACAATCCCTGGGGTGTTCGGTCTAATGTTGGCGGGATGGTTGATTTTTTCTTGGCCTTTTGTTGCTGTGGCCAAGAAGAAAGTATCCGCAGCGTCTAGAATATTTTTGTTTTCTGGTGTTTGGGTGCTGGTATTATGGCTGCGTGAATGGATGTTTACTGGGTTCCCATGGAATCCAATTGCAAATATAACAATGCCATATCCGATAATTGCAAATTCTATGGCGTTGTGGGGTGCACTGGGTTTGAGTTTTATAATAGTTGGAATGATAGCAAGTGCGGTTGAATTGTTGCGAAATTATAAAAATATATTCGTTTGGATTGTGTGCTTTGTATTTGCTGCTTTTTGTGTGTACGGCGGATTTGTTGGTGCGTATAATGTTCGTATGTCTGATGCTGGTGCAGAATCTGATGTTGTTATGTTGCGGATTGTTCAGCCTGCATCATCGCAATCACAAAAGGCAACCCATAATAGATTAGATGCCCTTCGATATGCAGAATACAATGTTCGTAATTTAATGAATATGGCGTCTGTGGATGGTGATGTTGATATTATAGTTATGCCAGAAACAGCATATCCTTTTGTTGTTTTAAATACTGATAATGTTGAAATGGCGGCTTATTTGCAAAAACCAATTATATTTGGTGCGAATACTTTTGATGAGGGTGGTGTGTTTAATTCGATGGTTGTTGCCCAATCAGACGGTCGTATAGAAAAGGTTTATAGCAAATCACATTTGGTGCCGTTTGGTGAATATAAACCATTGGGTTTTCTGCCATCGCCTGCAAATTTAACTGCTGGGAATGGGCCAGAAGTTATAAATTTGAATGGTTTTAAATTTGTGCCGGCCGTTTGTTATGAAGTGATATTTTCTGATTCTCTGATCCCTGACATGGCAGGAGATATAAATGCGGTTATAAATATTACAAATGATAATTGGTTTGGAAATACTCCGGGTGTGTATCAGCATTTGGACATGGTACGTCGATATGCAATTGAATCTGGATTGCCGGTTGTTCGTGCCAATTATTCCGGTATAAGTGCGTTTATTGCGTCTGATGGTGAAATAATTTCAATGTTGCCAGTTGGAATGTCTGGTGTTTTAGATGGTTTTGTTTGGGGAGAACATATCACACCATATCGTGAAACTGGTTTGAATTATTGGATGATAATAATATTGGTCATAGCAATATTTGGTTCAATATTGTTTGCAAAAACACGAGAATAAAATTAGTTTTTATATGCTTGTATAATAATTTGTTGCAGAATCCAAACGCGTACCGCAGATGATAAATTTCTGTCGCGTGGACGTGTGGAATCTATGTCGTTTATAATTGCTGCAATTGGCCGATTCTGCCGTATAGCAAGTTTTTGCAATGCGTCAATAAATTCTATTTCAAGTGTTATACTGGTTTGATGTCCAGATAAAGATACGGATATTTTTTTCATATTAAATTTTCCCGGATATTAAACAGTCTGTCATTGCACGATATGGGTCATCATAACGACGCAATGGTGTTAAATTCAAATTATCTAGCATGTAAAAAGTTCCAAATGCATCAAACGCAAACCAAAATAAATCATTGCGACCAAATATTGTCTTTCCAACGGTTTTGCCAAGTGTTGATATGTCATCATTTATTTTTAATATGCTGGGTATCGGATATGTTTTGTCCCGCAATATTTCATCTGGTCCAAATATATATCCTGTGTCCATGCATATCGCACCCGCGATTTCGTATAATTCGCAAAGTGCAGTTGGTAACATTGCATATCTGCGTTGTTGTAATGCACCGTTTAGTAATTGGATTTGATTTTTGCGGGCAGGGGGAAATATGACCGCACCACGTGATTTCATCGCAGATAAAAATTCAGAAGTGTTCATATTTATTCCTTTGATTTGTTTATATGTTTCTATCCGCTGCGATTTGTGCTGCAATTGTTTCTGTTAGTCTGTCTTCGGTTGCGTTGCCTCCGTCACCACCACTTATCGTGCTGACTGGAAGGTATATCTTTTTTGCGGGATCAGGTAACCATATAATATCGTTGCCAGATTGAGATATAATAAACCTGTCCATGTTATAAGAGTGTGGAAAAGTTTTGCATAGAAACATGTTTTCAATATCTAGTTCACCACCCCAGACCAGTGGAATACGAAAACGTATAGATAAGTTTTCTGAAATCTTTTTGCCTGTAATCAAATCGATGAATTCTTCTTGCGACAGGTTCATCAGTGCGATTTCTTCAATACAATCAGAAAGAGTGGCCATAAATTCATGACACAGTTTTTTATAACGAACAAACCAGTCGTTTGGAATTTTTGTGCGAATCGGTTTGTATTCTATAAGTGGTAAATCTTTTAATCCAAGTTCTGCAATTTTCTTTTCGGCAATGCTGGCGTTTATATACATTACAGATTTCCTATGTAGTCAATTACTGTTGAGATGTATCCAGAAAACGCTTCAAAATTTTCGGCCATTTCTGGTTCTAATGGTGGGTTTGGATTTTCTGATATGTATGCACGTAACTCGTCTGTATTTTTGAATGTCAGTATGTTCGGTTGGGCAGGATTAGAAATGTCACCTGGATTTACAACAAAACCGATTGTTGTAATAGTGATGTCTTCCAGTGTTTCAGAAAATACTTGTTGAAAACTGTCTAGGATGCTTTGCATTGTTGATGTTGTCATATCCTTGCAACCAATCCATAATGTTTCGCCATTGCCAATTGCAACCAAAGGGATTTTATAACCATGGATAACAGGGCTGTTTTTTATGATATAGCCTGCAGATCTGAAAATATCTTGTATTTCAGTGTCAGGTTGTTCGGATGGTCTCGGTGGTGTAAAGGATGGTGTCGTTTCTGGCGTGACTGTGCCTGGGATTGGTGCGGTCATTATCGCAACAGAAGAAGATTGCGTTGTTGTGTTGGTGTTGTTTAATCGTTTTGGTCGTGTTAATGCAAAAGGATCAGTATCGTTTGTGTCCGGTATGTTGGCTGTGGTAGGTGATTCTGTGTGTTTTTCTGTCGCCTGTGGCGGAGTTATTTTGCGAAAACGTGGGCGAAGCAACAGATATAAGCCAAATACGATGCAAAAAACAGCCACAATCATGGAAATATAAAACATTGGTTTAATTTGCGTTCGTGTGGCCTGCATATATGCAAGATGATGCCAGTGTGTGCTTGATAATATATTAAAGCCAAATTGAGTGTTGAACCAAAAACAGGTCCCCAAGGTCGATAGCAACAACCATAATAATCCTAATAAAATATTATCAAATTTATTTCTCATTACGGTTTTTATTGTATCATATTTATGATAAAGTAGAAAGAGTAATGATAGAAAAAAGTATAATTTTTGATGATTTGTCTGATGTGGTGTCTGTTTGGTGTGATGCTGCAATAGATTCTGGCGAACTGGCCCGTGTTGCTGGCGTTATTATGGATAGAAATATTCCTTTTGTTTCTGTGGTGCCAGAATGTGTGCCTGTTATTTGGCCATGGTTGGAAAACAAAGGGGTGAAAATACTGTCTCGTTTTGTTTTGTCAGATAAAAAAGTTACAGAACAGCAGATTTCTGATGTAACAATGGCGATAAATTCTGCTTTTAAACGTGGGGCACATGGTGCACAAATATTTTTGGCGTATTCTGCATTGGTGGGCCTTGTTGAGCAGACGCATGTCATCAGGGACGATTTGTTTTTTGAAAAAGACTTGTCGATTGCGATTGATATAAATCAAATCGATTCGGATGATTGGAACGATTTGTTTGAAAATTTACAAAAGATAAACGCAACTTCTTTGTTGCTGACGATGTCCAAAGATATGGGGGACAAGTCTGATTTTGTCGGTCGTTTTTATGGTATGTTGGATGTGTGGAATTCGGAAAATAAATTTGATATTCATTTGGCGTTTGGTCAGAATTTCCAACGTATAGAGCAGGCTTTGCGTTTGATAAAAAGTATGCGTCCAGAACTGATAAAAACAACAAAAGTTTTTATAAATTACTAGTTATGTAAAATCAGATATTTTGGTGCAGTTGTTCCTGCTTTGTTTTTATGTTGATAACGCGTTTGAATAATTTCCATATCTGGAATTGTTGCAGATAAATTTGTCTGTTTGATTTGTTCAATTATCCAATCAAAGTATTCCCAGTGGTCTGTGCCAATAATGATTTCACCATTGTCAGACAAATATTTTGACAAAGTGTTCAAGAATTCTGCAGACAGCAGACGACGCTTTTCATGTCGTGCCTTGGGCCATGGGTCAGGGTGCAGTACCCAAATCTGTTCAAATTTTGACTTTGTTTGGCGTAAGAAATCGCGAACATCATCTGCCCAGATGCGAATGTTTTTATATTCGTCCAGTACCCGATTCGTTTTATCGTCGGTAATCGCAGATAGTAAACTGGCCACGCCGTTCATAAATGGTTCTGCACCAATGATAATTTTATCTGGGTGTGTCGCGGCCAATTCACGCACATGTTCGCCCGCACCAAATCCAATTTCCAGTATGTTGCCATCAACAGGCGATAATGTAGGTAACACTTCGTCAATCAGTGTTTGTTGACGGGTGGATAATTTTTTGCCGTGACGACGGCCAAATGTTCTTATTTCTTGTTTTTCCATATATTTAGTATAGAATTGAGTTTTATAAAACACAAGGAATATGTAAATGAGAAATGGTTTGTCAAAAGATTTGATTGCACGTGTTTTGGGCGGTGCACCAAAATATACATTGGATGAATTAGAAGCAAAATTCCCACCACGTAATTTGGGCGAAGGGGTTAAAGTGACACGATTCGCCCCCAGTCCAACAGGCTATATGCATTTGGGTAATTTGTATAGTGCACTGATTAGTTATAAGTTGGCACAACAGTCAGGTGGTGTGTTCTTGTTACGTATTGAAAATACAGATACAAAGCGTGAAAATAAAGATGCAGTTGATATTATCATAAATTCGTTGGCTGAATTTGGAATTACGTATGAAAACGATCCGGTGTATGGACCATATTATCAATCAGAACGTAAAGATATTTATCATTCTGTGGTGGCAGATTTATTGGCACGTGGGTTGGCATATCCGTGCTTTTTAACCCAGGAAGAAATGGACGAAATTCGTGAAAATCAAAAAGCGGCAGGTTTTGCAACAGGTATTTATGGCGAATGGGCACGTGATAGAGATTTGACCGAAGAAGAAATTATTGCATATCTGGATAAGGGGTTGGTGCCGTCAATTCGTTTGTATTCGGTTGGTAATCCAGAACAGCGTATTTTCTGCAAAGATGCGGTGCGTGGGTCGCTGTCTGTGCCAGAACATAATGAAGATACTGTTTTAATTAAATCTACGGATGGGTTGCCAACGTATCATTTTGCACACTTGTGTGATGATCACTTTATGCACACAACACATGTTGTTCGTGATGAGTCTTATTTTGGAACGTTTGCAATGCATGTTCAGATGTTTCGTATGATGGGCTGGGAACTGCCTGCATATGTTCATATTGCGACATTGGATAAGATTGATGAAGAAACAGGCAAGCAAAGAAAATTGTCAAAGCGTAAAGACCCAGAGGCAAATGTTGCATTTTTCTTGGAAGCGGGTTGGCCAGTTGAATCTGTGATTGAATATCTGGGAAATATTTTGGCTCCGGGATATGAAGAAGCAAAAGTAAAGGGCCAGGTTAAATCGTTCTGGGATTACGAAATGCGTCCAAAGAAAATGCCGGTATCTGGGTCGTTGTTTGATATGAAAAAACTGGAATGGTGGGCGAAAGAATTTATCGGGTCGCTGCCTGTGCCAGAATTGGTTAATCGTGTCGTCGCGTGGGCAAACGAATATGGAACAGATATCAACAAAATGCAGGTCGCAGATGTTAAATACCTGACGGGTGTGTTGGGTATTGAACGCGATAATCCAAAGCGTGTACGCAAAGACTTTATCACTTGGTCGCAGACATTGGAAAATGTTGCGTTTTTCTGGGATGAATTATTTGTTCCAAGTACAGAATATGAATTTAATAGGGACGCGTTGCGTGAATTCTTGGCAACATATAATGCGGCAGATGACAAAGACACATGGTGGGCAAAAATTGTCGCGGTTGCAGAAAAATGCGGTATTAAAAATGGCGATGTTGCAATGAATCTGCGTGTGGCGTTATCGGGCCGTACAAACACCCCAGACCTGTATTCAATAATGACAGTTATGGGTGGCGAACGTGTAATTAAAAGAATAGAGGGGGAGATAAAATGACCAAGGAAAAACGTGCCAGAATTCGGGCGGTAAAAAAAGATGAACATGCGTCAAAATTATTAAAAGTTTTGCGGGCAACTGGGTTGTTCCGCTGGGAAAAACCATCAACACATGGCGAAGAAGTTGTAAATATTTTAACACATGGTATTGGAATTGGTTTGGCAATTGCTGCATTGACATTGTTGGTTGTGTTTGCAGGACTAAAAGGCGACCCATGGGCGATTGTATCATGTGCAATCTTTGGTGTGACAATGATAACCCTGTATTTTGGTTCAACAATGTGTCATGCGACAATCGGCAAAAAACATGAATGTTTCTTTGAGGTTTGGGACAGCGTTGCCATCTATGCTTTGATTGCAGGTACATATACGCCATTTTTGTTGGTAAATTTGCGTGGGCTGATTGGTTGGGTTGTGTTTGGAATACTGTGGGCGATTGTTCTGTTCGGTTCATATATGAAAATCCGTAATCCAAAACAACAGCCACGTTGGATGGTTGCATTGTATGTTGCGATGGGGTGGACTTTGTTGTTTATATTGCCTGCGATGATTGCAAATATTCCAGTGCGTGGCTTGTGGTTTATTTTGGCAGGTGGGCTGTCTTATACGATTGGTGTAATATTCTATCTGTGGCGTCGTATGAAGTTTTCACACGCAGTATGGCACTTGTTTGTAATTGGTGGCAGCGTATGCTTTTTCTTTGCCGTCCTGTTCGGGTGTATTTTGGATAAATAACAATAAATCCGCCGTATGGCGGGTTTTTGTTGACTTTTGTTGTATATAAGAATAGAATAGCAGGCATGAAATTATTTAATTTGTTCTTTACAGCGACTACTACAACCCCGTTGGGGGTGTAATTTCTATTGCGATAAATCGCACAAGTTTCTATAATCAATCTGTTTGAAAAGATGAATAAAAAGTAAAGGTATTTTATTATGTCTTATGATATTGAAATAATTCGTCATTCGTTGGCACACGTAATGGCAGCAGCAGTAAAAAAATTGCACCCTGATGTTAAATTCGCAGGGGGGCCAGCAATTGAAAACGGATTCTATTATGACTTTGATACAGAATATCGTTTTTCCGAAGAAGATTTTGCAAAAATTGAAAAGGAAATGCGTGATTTAATCAAATCTAATGGTCGCTTTGAACAACGTAATGTATCTGTTGATGAAGCAAAAGAAATCTTTGCAAGTCAGCCATATAAAATGGAATGGTTAAATGAATATGACGCCGCAGGCGAAGCGTTGTCTATTTATACGTTCCGTGATTTCGTAGATTTGTGTCGTGGACCACATGTTGAATCTTCCAAAGATTTGCCAAGGGATTCTTTTAAAATCCGCAGTGTTGCAGGTGCATACTGGAAAGGAAACGCAAACAACAAAATGTTGCAACGTATCTATGTTGACGCATTTGCATCCAAAGAAGAACTGGAATCTTTCTTGAAAATGCAAGAAGAAGCTGCTGCACGCGATAATAGAAAACTGGGTAAAGATATGGATTTGTTCCATTTTGAACCAGATTATGCACCAGGTTCTGTTTTCTGGCATGACAAAGGTTTTAAAATTTATCGTAAATTGATTGATTTTATTCGTGAACGTCAGAACAGGGAAGGTTATTTGGAAATTTCAACGCCAACTGTTATGGAACGTGCATTGTGGGAAAGCAGTGGTCACTGGGCAAAATATGCATCTCATAATTATGCTGGTAAAACACAAGACGGTAAAGATTTCTGTGTAAAGCCAATGTCATGCCCTGGCGGTATGTTGGTGTTTGGTCATGGTATTACATCATATAAAGATTTGCCAATGTATTTGGCTGAATTTGGCAAGGTTCATCGTTATGAATCTTCGGGTTCTTTGGCTGGGTTGATGCGTGTTCGTGAAATGACACAAGATGATGCGCATATCTTCTGTACCGAAGAACAAATGGAAGAAGAAGTTGCCAAGGCATTAAATCTGATAAAAAGTGTTTATAGTGCACTGGGATTCAATGAACTGCATATGACGTTGGAAACAAGACCTGATTCTGAATTCCGTATCGGTTCTGATGAAGTTTGGGACTTTGCAGAAAGCACATTGCATAACGCATTGAAATCTGTAAATGCAAATTATACTGTCGCAGAAGGCGAGGGTGCATTCTATGGACCAAAGATTGGTATTTCTATGCGTGATGCAATTGGTCGTGTATGGGTATGCGGTACGGTGCAGTTGGATATGAATTTGCCAGAACGATTCGATTTGTCTTATATCGGCGAAGATGGCGAAAAACATCGTCCAATTATGTTGCATCGTGCAATATTAGGTTCTATTGAACGTTTTATGGGGATTTATCTGGAATCAACGGGTGGTCACTTGCCATTGTGGTTGTCTCCAGAACCTGTTGTTGTCACACCAATTTCAGAAAAGCATGCAGACTATGCAAACGAAGTTGTGTCTGCATTACGCAAGGTTGGTGTAAATACACGTGCAGATTTGCGTGATGAAAAAGTAAACTATAAAATCCGCGAACTGTCATTGGCAAAAACACCAATCGTTGCAGTTGTTGGTGAAAAAGAAATGGCAGACAAAACGGTTACATTGCGTCGCTTGGGTCAGCAAAATCAGGAAACGATACCGCTGTCTGAATTTGTTGAAATGATGCAAAATGCAATCAAAATGCCATTGTAAAAAATATATATGTGGGGCAGGGTAAACTGCCCCATATAAATAAATGAAAGGAAAGATGATATGAAAAAAGTTTTGTTTTTAATTGCGCTGGTCGCGTTGCCAATGGTTGTCAGTGGTTGTGCAAAAAAATGCGAAGTGGAACCAATTGTTGCAGAAAATCATAAACTGATTGTGCCACCACATTTTGGTAATATGCCAAAGTAATTTTTTTGTTTATATCTGTTTGGTTATTCGTTTTTTTTATGATATAATGTATGTGTAATAAATACAGGGGGAATGTCGTATGAATAACGAAGATAATAACTTGGACTTACTTGATTTAGACGATAACGATACAATGGACACTTTACCAGAAGTGCCTGCTTTTACGGCACCACGTCCAAAAAAACCATGGTTGTTGTTGACTGTGGGTGTGATGATAATCGTATTGGCGTCATATATAATTATTCGTTCGGTTAGTGATGAAACATCTTCTTCGATAGAGGTTGATTTAGACGCACCGGTTATGGTGGTTGATGGCGAAGGTGCACCTGTGGATATGAATGTTATGCCACAGCAAAAACCTGTTGTTCAACCTGTCGCACAGCCAAAACCAGCCCCAGTAGAGGTAAAACCTGCACCTGTGGCACAACCACAACCAGAACCTGTGGCTGCACCTGTGCGTGTCATAGAAGACAGAAAAGAAGTTAATTTTGAACCTGCCAAGGTCGCAAAACCTGCACCAAAGCCAGCTGCAAAACCACAACCAAAACCTGCTGTGAAAAAGACTGCACCAGCATCTGTATTTAGTTGGTATGCACAATTGGGTTCGTACAGTACACGTGCATTGGCAGAAACAGGACAGCGCAAATTGGCGGCATCGCATGCAAGTTTGTTTAGTGGACAGAAATTTGTAATCTTGGCTGCACAATTGAAAAATGGTACAACAACATACAGATTGCGTGTTGGATTTAATTCATCTGCAGATGCAAACAGTTTCTGCCGTAATGCCAAGGCAGATGGCTTGGAATGCTATGTAACAAAATAATAAAAGGGGATTGATATGTTCGGACGTTTTGGATGGGCAGAGATATTAGTCATAGTTGTACTGGTTGTTATCTTGTTCGGCTCTAACAAGATTCCAGGTATGATGAAAAATTTGGCTGACGGTTTGAATATCTTTAAAAAAGAAATCAAAGATGTGAAACAGCCTGCCAAGAAAACAATTGTTAAAAAAGCACCGGTTAAAAAGGTTGCAAAAAAGAAATAAAAAAACCACCGTATGGTGGTTTTTTTATCGTTGTTTTTGATTGTTTTGATTTTCTTTTCGGGTTTTATATATTTGATATAAATGTTGTGCAGAATATGCAAATCCAGTAAGCCACATTAATAAAATGATAAGGGTTTCACGATCGTAACCTTTGTCAATAAGTAGGTTTGTATTATGGACAATTCCGGCTGTGGCCATACCATTATATACAATGTATATAATTTCCCTGGGGTTAAAAAGATTGTTTTTGTTTTCTGTGTTCATATTTATTGCCTATTTTTAGTAGACAAAACATAGCGTAAAAACAAGGTTTGTCAAGTTTTTTTGTGGTGGGAATTTGGTATAAAAAACCGGCAAATGCCGGTTTTCTTGTTTTTTTATCTGCGGTTTTCGTATTCTTCTTGCTCTTCGACAGTCAATGTTGCTAATGGGCGTGCCATCATACGTTTTAGACCGATTTCTTCGCCAGATACTACACTATAACCATAATCGCCTGTTTCCATGCGGCTTAATGCGGCGTTGATTTTTTGCAACAATTTGTTATTGCGTTCAGATATATGTAAATCCATCGTAATATCTTGGTTGTATGACGCGTTGTCAGATTCGTCGCCAACACCGGCATTTTCTGTTTTTTCTGCCAAGCGAACCGCGTTTAAAACAGAATCGCTGTCACTTTCCAGTTCTTCTTTTTGTGTGATTAAAATATTGTAAAAATACGCCAATTGTTCAGGACACATATATGGCTCTGTTTTCTTTGGAGTGTATTTTGGTGGTAATTTAAGATTCTTGTAGTTTTTTGTGGCCATTATTGTACACCTTTTAATTCTTTTATCCAATCTGTCAGGGTGTCTTCGTCCATCAGGCCTGTGCGTGCCTCAACCAATTCACCGTTTTTAAATGCCAAAACACTTGGAATGCTGCGGATGCCGTATTTTACAGGTGTTTGTCTGTTCGCTTCGTCGATTTCAAATTTTACAAATGTTACGTCTGTGATTTTGTCTGATGTGGCTTCGAAAATAGGGCCGAACATACGGCATGGACCACACCATGTTGCCCAGAAATCAACTAATGTTATACCATCGCCAATAACTGTATTTATTGTCGCATCATTTGCGTGTTTAACTGCCATCTTTTTTCTCCTTCTTTTGTTGATATTCTAAGCGAGTGTATTATAATCATCACAAAATGCAAGAGAAATCATAAATGAATAAAATCATATACTTAGATGCAGCAGCAACATACCAAAAATCAGATGCGGTCATTGACGCACAACTGGACTTTTTAAACAATGGCTATGCCAATTCTGGGCGTGGCGTATGTGCACGTGCTGTGCGTGTTGATGAAATGGTTGAAAATGCCCGCAGCTGCGTTGCTGATTTTATTGGTGCCGAATCTTGTCAGGTTGTTTTTACATCTGGAACAACAGCTGGTATGAATATGGTTGCACAGATGTTAAAATTGACTGATAAACATATTGTTGCAGTCTCTGATTTGGATCATCATAGTGCCAGATTGCCTTTTGCAGAAACCGGTGCCAAGGTTGTTGTATGTGATTTGAACGAATCGATGGATATTGATATTGCAAAAATTCCATATGCAGATGTGTTCATTATAACTGCGATGTCAAATGTAATCGGTATGCCGCAAGATGTAAGTGCGATTGTAAGTGCTGCTAAACAAAAAAATCCAAATGTTATAACTGTGGTCGATGCAGCACAATTTGTTGTGCATAACAAAATAGATGTTAAATCTTGGAATTGTGATTTTATGTGTTTTTCTGGGCATAAAATCGGCACAGATACAGGACTGGGTATTTTGTATATAAAAAATCCTGATTTATATGCACCAGTTGTTTTTGGTGGCGGAATGGTGAATAAGGTTTATGAAAATAAGCTGATTTTAAATTCTGCACCATATGTGTTCGAAGCAGGTACATTGCCGTTAACACAAATTTCTGGTGTGTGTGCCGCAATTAAAAATATTGAAAATAATCGTCCTGATTTAACTTTGATAAAGTATATGTATGATGCGGTTGCCGAAATTCCAAAAGTTAAAATTATTTCACCACGTGATGCATCTGTATTATCTTTTGTGGTCGATGGTATGCATGTGTTGGATTTTGGTGCTTTGATTGGTACACGTGGTGTTTGTTTGCGTGTTGGAAATATGTGTGCATCATGGATTCATAAATTTTTAAATATTGATGGTTCTATCAGAATTTCTGTTGGGGCTTATAATACCGTTGATGAAATTAAACAGGTGATTGAATATATAAAAGAAATCGTAAGATGACAGTTCAAAAACAAGATATTATTAACGTATTGAAAAAAATATATGACCCAGAAATACCTGTGAATATTTGGGATATGGGGTTAATATATGATATAGATATTAGTGATGATATTATTGTGTTACAGATGACTTTTACCAGTCCAACATGCCCAATGATGGAAGAATTATTGGCACAAGTACGTGATGGTGTGTGTGCAATATCTGATGGTGTGCCGGTGCGTGTTGATTTAGTGTGGAATCCCCCATGGGATTTGTCGCGTATGTCGGACGAGGCGCGTTTAGAACTGGATTTAACAAATCAGGGTTGGTGATAATATGAATTTTGTAGATATGAAAAATCTTTTAAATTCTGTTTCTGATCCGATGATGAAGTTGGAATTGGTTATGGATTTTGGTAAAGGGTTATTGCCTGTGCCACAGAATGCAACGTGTACAGAGATTGCAGGTTGTACATCTTTTGTTGAAATTTGTCGTGATGGTAATCGTTTTTATGGACGTGCCGATTCGGCAATTGTTGCTGGAATTGTTGCGATTTTTATTGCGATGGTTGATGGCAAAGAAGATGCAGAAATAAAAAATATAAATCTAGCACAAGAGTTTTGTGAACTGAATTTGCAACTTGGGGCTGGTCGCTTGAATGGTGTAAATTCTATGATTAGTTTTTTTCAAAATTTATGATAAAATACTTGGTAGGTATTGCAAGTGGGGGCAGGGGAATGAATGATGATGAAAAAATGTTTCAAATAGGCGTATGGTCAATATGTGTTGTGCTGTTTTTGACTGTCCTGTTGCAGGTTACTTTTCGTACCCAAGATAGACAATTGCGAAGCGTCAGAAATAATATTGTAAAAACACAACAAGAAATTGCAATGAAACAGGCAAAATTTGCATCCCTGATTAGTTTGGAAAACTTGCGTAATGTTGTTTCAATGGTGCTGCCAAAAACAGAAACAGTGAATTATGCAAAGTCTGTTGAAATATATGAATTGAAAGACCGGAAAGTTGACTGATGTTTGAAGTAGGTAAAGATATTTTAAAACATGGAATTTTTGCGACACAAAATGATGCGACTACGCGTCGTAGGTTAAACTTTATATATTTTGCATTTTTGTCTGCGTTTATCTTATTCGGTGTTCGTACATTGCAACTTGGTTTTCAGGGGACAGATAAAACAAGAAATATGGGTGTAAATGGGCATTGGTTGGTCGAACGTGCAGATATCGTGGATAGAAATGGCGATATATTGGCCAAGAATGTTATGTCTGGTTCTATTCAGCTGGTAAATAAATTTGTACAGGATAAAGATAGGGAAGAAATCGCACGAATAATACATGAGTTATTCCCTTATAAATATTCGCTTTCGGATGCATTGAAATTGGTTCGACCGGAACGTGGTTATGTATTATTGGCAAAAAACGCATCCGAAAATCAGATTAAAATTGTTAAAGAGGCAAAACTTGCAGGGTTAGAAGTTGAACCAAAGCAAATAAGAATATATCCAAAACGCAGATTATTTTCTCATGTTGTGGGATTTGTGGGAACAGATGGTATGGGACTTGATGGCGCAGAGAAAAGATTTAATGATTATTTGACCGAAAATAAAGACCCTTTGCGTTTGTCGGTGGATTCTCGTGTTCAATCTGTTTTCTATGAACAGTTGTCAATTGCAATGCAAAAATATCAAGCCAAGGCTGCAATGGGTATGTTGATGAATTCGCGTACTGGTGAAATGTTGGCGATGGTGTCTTTGCCTGATTTTGACCCGCAAAATTTGAGCTTGGATCCTGTGGCGAATCGCAGTTTTAAGCCAATGCGTATGGTTTATGAGCCAGGATCTATATTTAAGATATTTAATACCGCGTTGGCGTTGGAAAATGGTATCGATATAAAAAAAGAATATTATGTTGCAAAACCATTTCCGATATATGATAAATTTGGCAGATTGGCTAAAAAAATTACAGATATTCGTAGCTTTAAACCGTTGCGGCCAAGTATAAATATCGAAGAGATTATGTTACAATCTTGCAACGTCGGCAGTGCACAAATTGCATTGGAGTTACCGGAAAATGCACAAAAAGAATTCTTTGAAAAATTACATATGAATAAGGCGTTAAGCCTTGAATTCGGCCGTACAGAGAATACAATCCCGCAACGTAAATGGGGACCTGTAGAACGTGCAACTGTGGCATATGGTCAGGGTTATGCGATTACACCAATGCATTTGTTGTTGGGTGTGAATGCGGTTGCAAATGGTGGTATTTATATTTATCCGACTTTACAAAAAAGAAGCGTTGGTGTTGTACAGGGTGAACGTGTCTTGGCTGATGAAATTTCTGCAAAATTGCGTCCGATTATGTTGCGTGTTGCAGAAGAAACTAGTGGAAAAAAAGCACGTGTTGCAGGGGTAAAAATTGGTGGTAAGACAGCGACTGCTGAAAAATATACAAATGGAAAGGTTGATACTAAACGTAATATCACATCATTTGTCGGTGTGTTCCCAGCAGATGCACCGCAATATACAATCTTGGTCGTTTTGGATGAACCGCAGGGGACAAAAGAAACAGCAGGTTGGCGTACAGCTGCATGGAATGCGGTGCCAACAACGGGTAAAATTTTAGATAGTATACTGCCATTGCTATTTGAAGAATTTTAGATTATAATACATACGACAATAAAAAAGAGTACAGTGTGAAAAGAATAGTGGATAAATCCATGCTGGGTAAAGCATGGGTGTTGGCGTATGATGAATTTAGTAGTGCAGATGATTTGTTGAAAAACGTTTTGGCTGGACGCGGAATTATATCAGATGCTGATACGAAACAGTTTTTAAATCCCAGTATCAAGGATTATATGCCAGATCCATCTGTTTTGATGGACATGGACAAGGCTGCGAAAATAATCGCAGATGCGATACAAAATCATCAAAAGGTTGCAATATATGGCGACTATGACGTTGATGGAATAACCTCTACTGCAGTGTTTGTAAAATATTTGCGTGCGTTGGGTATCGATGTTGTTTGGCATCTGCCAACCCGTGAAGGCGAAGGCTATGGTCTTAATAATGATGCAATTACAGATATTGTAAACGATAATGTAAATTTGATGATTACTGTGGATTGTGGAATCAGCGGTGTTGACGAAGTTGCGTTTGCAAAGCAGTCGGGGTTGACAGTTGTTGTGACAGATCATCATTCTCCAGATGCAGTATTGCCAAATGCAGATGCAATTGTAAATCCAAAACGTGTTGGTGATACATCGGGTTTATCTTATTTAGCAGGTGTTGGTGTCGCGTTTTTAACTGTGGTTGCGGTAAATCGTGAATTGAAAAGCCGTGATTTAGACCCTGAATTGACAGCACGTGTTGCAAATGAAAATCTGTTAAATTATATGGACTTTGTGGCACTGGGGACCATATGCGACACAATGCCTTTGGTTGGTTTGAATCGTGCCTTTGTTGCAACAGGGTTAAAGGTTTTGGGACTTCGTCAAAATTTAGGGTTACGTGTGTTGATGGATTTGGCTGGTATTAAAAAACCGTCTGTATATGCCGCAGGTTTTGCGTTGGGACCGCGTTTGAATGCAGCTGGTCGTTTGGATTCTGCGTCGCCAGCATTAGATTTATTGCTGACAGACAATCAATTGATTGCACACGATTTGGCAAATAAATTGCATCATATGAATCAAGAACGAATTGATATTCAAAATGCGATTATGTTGGCTGCAACAGATATGGCCGAAAAGTGTTGCCAAGGTGGAAAATGTAGTCTATTTGTCTGTGGTGATAATTGGCATGGTGGCGTTATGGGGATTATCGCAGGGCGTTTAAAAGATAAATATAATTTACCTTCTTGTGTTGCAACAAAATCAGATGGTCAAATCAACGGTTCTGGTCGCTCAATCGCAGGTGTTGATTTGGGTAAAATTATTCATGATGCGCTGGCTGCTGGCGTGTTAAGTGAGGGTGGCGGACATGCTGCTGCAGCCGGTTTTTCTTTGACAGAAGATAAAGAAAGTGCGTTTTGTGATTTCTTGGAACGTGCTGTCAAAGAACAGTTAAATGGCGAAATTCCACAACCCGAAATTATGGTTGATGCACAGTTAGATGCAGGTGGTGCAACAATGCGTTTGATTAAACAGTTGTCGTCGCTGGAACCATTTGGTCAGGGTAATCCAGAACCAACATTGGTTTTACATGGGTGTTCTTTGCGATATGCATCTGTTATGGGAAATGGCTCACATTTGCGTGGCAGTGTTATGACCAGTGCAGGAACGCAGTTGTCTTTTGTTGGGTTTAATTTGGTCGGAACCGATGTTGGTAATTTTTTACTAGACGATGCGAATACAAATACTAAAATAATGATGTTGGGTAAATTAAAAGAGAACGAATATAATGGACGTACTAGCGTTCAGTTCGTTCTGGAGGATATAGCAATATAAAAAGTATGGAAAATAAAATAAAAGAATTTTTTGAATATATCAAAAATGCAAAGTCGATTGTCATCATGGGACATAAAAATCCTGATGGCGATTCGTTGTGCAGTGTGTTAGCTCTGGCTCATTTGATTGAATTGAATTATGGTATTCAGCCACTGTGTGTATATGATGGTAATATTTCAGACAGCCTTGATTATATACCACATCGTCATCGTATTAAATATTTTGAACGTGTTGATTTAACACAAATATTTGATGTCGCAATTGTTATGGATTATGGAAATCAGGCACATATTGGTGGACCGCGTCCATTGGTTGATAATGCAAAATTTATTATAGAAATAGATCATCATAAAAACGACAATACTATTGCTAAGTTGTGTCTGAATGATGATACTGCGGCAGCAACAGCAGTTATTGTTTATAACATTATGCGTATTGCAAATAAGAATATTGACAGTATTGCTTCTGATTTGTTGGCCTTGGGGATTTTAACAGATACAGGTAATTTTAAATTCGTCCGTAATGGTGATGCGTTGCGAGTAATGGCAGATTTAATAGATGCTGGCGTTAATGTTCGTAATCTGATTGAACTGATGAATAATAAACAACGCAAGGCGGTACAATTAGAGGCACAAACAGCCGCGAATGCAGAATTCTTTTATAATGGTCGGTTGGCGTTGGCAACAGTATCTAAAAAAGATTATAAATATCTTGATGGTCGTGGTGAGCTTGTATTAAATCTGTTGGGACAAATCAAGGGGGTTGAATATATCGTCTTGTTGAAAGAGCAAAAGCCAGAACAAATTGGAATTTCTATACGCAGTCGCAGAAAACCGATTGATGGAATTGCTGTAGCACTAGGCGGCGGTGGTCATGAACGTGCTGCGGGTGCGATTGTGCGTGATAATATGGAAAATGTTCGTAAGCGTATCTTGGAATTATTTAAGGGGGAATAGTTACATGATAAAGAAAATGTTTATGTTTGTATTTTGTGCGGTTTTATCCGTGAATGCATTTGCAGATGTTGATTCAAAATTGGTTGAACGTGCAGAAAAATATTTAAATTCTATTACGGGATTAAATGGTACTTTTGTTCAGATGGCAAACGGAAAAAAACAATCTGGGGATTTTGCAATGTTACGTCCTGGGCGTGTTCGATTGGATTATGATGATATGCCAATTCAATTGATTGCAGATGGTCAAGATTTGTATTTCTTTGACAAGTCTTTGGATCAGATTACAACTGTGCCATTAACCAGTACGCCAGCTGGAATTTTAATCAGAAAAAATATAGATTTAAAAAATGCAGATATAAATGTTGTTGAAACAAATGATTATAAAAATACTTTTTCGCTGATGCTGAATTTGCGTGGCCAAGAAGGACTGGGATATATGACAGTCGTGTTTGATAAAAGTCCTGTAAAATTAAATTCTTGGTCTGTGGTTGATGCAACAGGTGCGACAACAGATGTTGCGTTTCGTGGGTTGAAAGAAAAAACAAAGTTTGATAAAGGTTTCTTTCAAATACAGCGTCATAAAACAGTTAGTACCAGTGGCGGTGATGATTTCTATGATTAAAAATGTTTGGAATAAGTTGGTCTGAATTTTTTGTAATTATTGTTGTGGCGGTATTGGTTATACCGTCGCGTTTGTGGCCAGATGTTGCACGTTTCTTGGCACGTTTGGTAAATGTTGTGCGTCAATTTATTTGGAAAATTACAGATGCGTCTGAAAATCTAAAACAGCAAATCGACCTGGAAAAACCGATAGACGAATTGATACAAAATACGACAAATGATGTTTTGGATGGTTTTTCAACTGTAATATCTTCAAGAAAGAAAAAGACGGTCAAAAAAACGAAGAAAAAGGTGTCAAAATGAAGAAAATGACACTGATGCAACATTTTTCTGAAATGCGTCGTCGTATTTTATGGTGTGTGCTGATTTTCTGTTTATCTTTTGTTTTTGGCTGGTACGTGTCGCCTTTATTACAAAATTGTTTAACACAGCCCTTATTATCTGTATGGCCTGATGGTGCATTGTTATATACGGGTTTGACTGATGGGTTAATGATTCGGTTGTCGCTGTCTGCATTATTTGCTTTGATTGTTTTAATGCCAGTTTTGTTGTGGCACATTTGGGCGTTTGTTAGTCCTGGACTTAAAAATACAGAACGGAATTTTATTTGGCCGATGTTAGTTTTATCGCCAATATTATTTTTAATGGGCGTGTCGTTTGCTTTTTATTTTCTGTTTCCGATAGTGTTTAAGTTTTTTGTTGAATTAAATCAGACAACAGATATTCCAAGTATGCTATTACCTGTGGCACGAGATTATTTGCGATTCGCAATTAGTCTGTTGAAAATGTTCGGTGTCGCGTTTCAATTACCGTTGGTAATGGTTTTGATGAATAGGTTAGGTGTGTTAAAACGCGGTTTGGTTGTAAAGTCTAGAAGATATGCAATTGTGTTTATTGTAATTGTTGCAGCTGTTTTAACACCGCCTGATGTTGTTTCGCAATTATTATTAGCAGTGCCATTATGGCTGCTGTTTGAATTTAGTATTTTATTTATGCGTCGTGATTAAATTTATGATATAATACGGTGTATGAAAAAATTCTTTTTGATTTGTGCCGGAATTGTTTTATCACAGACTGCATGTGATTTGCAGCCACGTGTTTTGTCATTCCCTGATACTGTGGGTGACTTTATTTCTGCACGATATCCAGCATTGTTGGCAGATCCAAATACAAATCCAGAAATATATAATTCGGCTGCGATGGATTATGGTATGTATGCATCGCCTGATTTATATGGTACAGAACCTAGTGATGATTATGTCATATATGCAAGTGCTGATGATTATACGATGCCGGCACAATCTGATGTAGTAGATTCTGAATCGATGTATGGTTCAGAACCGATTATGCAAGAAAAAATACATACATCAGATAGTTATGGTAAGCAGGTTGAACTATATGATGATGTGATAATTGTTGAACGTGGTGATACTTTGTATAGTCTTGCAAAAAAGCATAATACATCTGTTGATGCATTGGCACGTGCAAATAATTTATCACAGCCATATCCGTTGTCTGTGGGACAAAGGTTGACTTTGTCTGGTTCGGTGTCTGTTGATGAAACACTGCTCAAAGATACTTCAGATGTTTTGGTGGTGAACAAGCCGACAAGTTCTGTAAGGGCGACGACACGTGTTGATTTATCAGATGTTACTGTGCAGCCTGGTGATACATTGTATTCGATATCCAGAAAATATGCTGTGCCGGTAAATGATTTAGCTGTTATGAATAAATTGACAGCACCGTTTAATTTATCTGTGGGACAGAAACTGCGTGTGCCTCAGTTGAAAAATACTGTTGTTGCAAAGGATGTTCAGCATACGTCCGTACCGGTTGTAAAGTCAAAAACTGTTAGCACCCCAATGAAAACAGTGCAAAAAACAGAAAAAATTTCTTCGGACCCGTCCAAGAAATTGCCAAAGATTACAGGACGTTCTTCATCAAAGTTTTCGTGGCCTGTGCGTGGAAAAATTTTGTCTGCGTATGGTGCAAAGTCGAATGGTTTGTTTAATGATGGTATAAATATTTCTGCGAAACAGGGAACTGCTGTGATGGCTGCAGAAAATGGTGTTGTTGCATATGCAGGGAATGAAGTCAAAGGTATGGGAAATTTAATAATTATTCAGCATTCTGATGGTTGGATGACTGTATATGCACATATGGATTCGATGACCGTTAAACGTGGAACACGTGTAAATGTCGGACAGAAAATAGGTACAGTTGGCAAGACGGGCAAGGTGGATAGTTCGCAATTACATTTTGAAATTCGTAAAGGTACTAAAGCTTATAACCCAAGTTCTTATTTGAAGAAATAAACCGCTATGCAGCGGTTTTTTTATGAATACTGTCGTATAAATTATTTAAATTTCCTGTGATATTCTGATAAATATCAGGAGGTTTAATATGAAAAAAATAATTTTTATCTTATGTGTTTTTTTGGTGGTTTTGCTGATTGTGTGGTTGGTAACGCGGTATAATAAATTCATATTGCCGAATGAAAAATATGTTGCGTCTGATGCTGATACAGAAATTATTATATACGATATAGATGATTTAGAACAAAGAGCTGCAAATGTTATACCTGGTGGTGGCTTTGATTATATATATGGTGGTGCAGAAACAGAAGATACGATGCATAGAAATGTATCTGCGTTTGATGAAATTGAAATTTATCCACGTGTTTTGTCGGGTGTTGATATGCCTGATATTTCAACCAGTATTTTAGGTATTGATATTTCATTGCCGGTTATCGCAGCACCAGCTGCCGCACATGGTTTGGCACATGTGTCTGCTGAGGCTGGTACCGCTCGTGGGGTGGCGGCTAGTGGCACAATTATGAGTGTTAGTAATTATGCAAGTAGCCCATTGGATGAAATTGCCAATGTTGTTCCGGGTGCACCACAATGGTTTCAATTGTATCTTAGTAAAGACGATTCGTTTAATCGTGCCTTGGTAAAAAAAGCAGAGAATTTAGGTTTTCGTGCAATTATATTGACCGTGGATGCACCAATTGGTGGCAGACGTGTTCGTGATATAAGAAATGATTTTAAATTCCCATTGCCGTTGCCAAATGTAGCACAAAAAAATGGTTCAACAAACGGGCAGAGTATTGGAAAAATATTTGCGGCTGCACAAAATAGACTGACACCGTATGATGTAATGCGTGTAAAACAGATGACTGATTTACCTGTTATCGTCAAAGGAATACAGCATCCAGATGATGCAGAAATTGCAATTGCTGCGGGTGCAGATGCAATATGGGTTTCTAATCATGGTGGTCGTCAGCTGGATGGTGCCCCTGCATCCATAGAAGTGTTGGCAGATGTCGCAAAACGTGTAAATAAGCGTGTGCCAATTATTTTTGATAGCGGTATAAGACGTGGTCAGCATATATTCAAAGCAATCGCTAGTGGTGCAGATGTTGTCGCAATTGGACGGCCTGTAATTTATGGTTTGGCATTGGGCGGATGGCGTGGCGTTGTATCGGTGTTTGATTATTTGAAACAAGATTTACGCAGGGTAATGATGCTGGCTGGAACACAGACGATTGAAGATATAAAAAATGCAAAATTATATATGCCGAAATGTGAATGTGATAAAAACTTGCATTTGACAGAAAAAAAGCTATAATTACCCCCGTTCTGATAAAGAAATCAGTTCTGGATGCGTAGCTCAGTTGGTAGAGCAACTGACTCTTAATCAGTGGGTCCAGGGTTCGAGTCCCTGCGCGTCCACCAAAAATATAACGACCACGTATGTGGTCGTTTTTATTTAAAAACGAATCGCTTTGTGCTTCTTTTCCCAAGGGATTCATACCTATGTAAATATTTAAATAACACTGATAGAATTAAATCGTTGACATGGAACTTTGAACTAAAAAAAATTAAAAGGAGAAAAAATGAAAAAAATAGCAGTTTCAGCATTAGCGATGTTGATGGTATGTCCTGCATTTGCTGGTATAAATCATCCAGACCAGGGCAGTTCTTGGCAAATGTGGGGTATGGACCCATATGTCGGTTTAAGAGGCGGTTTGAGTTACACTAACTTGAATTATAAATATGATGGAAATAAAGAATCTGTATCAGATTGGATTTTTCAGGGGCGTGCAGCACTTGGTTTAGAAGTTTGTGATACGGTTCGTTCAGAAGTTGAATGGTCTTATTTTGGTAAGACTTCTGATAAAGTAAGCTTTGGTGCAGCAGGCGATATAGACGTTCAAGCAAAGTTACAAACATTGTTATGGAACAACTATATGGAATTTGGTAATTATCAAATAGTTCGTCCATTTGCTGGTATCGGCGTTGGTATGGCATTCGCAGATGTTAGCCGCAAAGGCGCATTGGTTCCACACCACAGCGAAAGTAAAACCCGTGTTTCTGCAATGGCAACAATGGGTATGACATTTGATATGGAACGTTTCGCAGTCGATATTGCTGCACGTTATACATATGTTGATATCCAGTCAGGATTACATAACTTTGGTGGCGATGTCGGTATCAGATTTATGTTCTAAAAAAAACGCCCCTTTTGGGGCGTTTTTTATATAAGTTTAGCAAGGGCAAGTTTGTTTAAAAATCCTGTTTCTATTGCACTTAATAGTGACTTTATGCCTTCGTTCATATCGTCATCATTTTGTAGTTTTTCTAGTAATGAAAGAATGTTTTCGCATGATTTTACTAAATCTGTATGGACGAATTTTGCGTTTAATAAATCTGGTTTGAATACATTTTTTTTGTTTTCTGCCATAAAGTATGTTTCTGCAATTTCGTCAACCCATGTGTCAATGTCTTCGTTAAGTCTGTCAAACAATAGGTGTTTGGAATAGTTGTCCGTAGACCAATGATTTATTTTACAACTATATTTAAATGCGATTAAATGTTGTATTAGTTCGTACATATTTCTCTCCTTTGGTTGTACGTTTGTAATGTATAAAAATATGTTTTTTTGTTTTACAGGATTGATTTCGTAAATGGGCTCTATACGTTGCGTTTCTTGGGATTCCTAGGTAATCAAACCTGCGGAAAAATACAATAATGTGTAATATAGTTACATACGTGTCCATAACAAAAAAAGGAGAAACTGAAATGTCTAGTTTAATGAAAAAAACATGTTTTTTTGCATCTGTTTTGGGTGCAACTGCGATGTTGGCTGGTTGTTCCGGCTGCCCAGAAAAAAGGCATCATATGAAACATATGCATAAAGCACAATATGTTCAGCCTGTTGAAATGGTTGAATCAGATACAATCGTTGTGTATCAAACATATGAAAAATCAGATATAAATAATTTGTATGCGAAAATGTACACTCACAGCAGTCGTGGCGGTGAATCAAAAATGGGGCATATCAAATTTCATGAAACAGATAATGGTTTGAAAATGGAAGTTGATTTGAAAGATCTGCGTGCAGGCGTGCCTTATACAATCAAATTATACCAATGTGCTTCTTGCTATAATGATGCAAAATGCTGTCATAATTCACAGGCGATGGATATAAAAATGCCAATGTTGGAAACAGGTGTCAGTGGTAAGTTGCATCAGACATATATGATTCAAGGTCTTAGTGCAGCCCAGTTGAATGGTGCGAATATCTATCTGGAACGAGATGGTGGATATAAAGCGGGCTGGGGTAAGCTGGAAAAATAATTTTATTATACGCATGATGAAACATCCTGTGAAATATCAGGGTGTTTT
>JBKSMR010000049.1:0-9302 GCA_046881895.1 Alphaproteobacteria bacterium | reverse complement strand
TGTTGGTGGGGATTTTGATTGCGATCATAATCAACTGACGACATTGAAGGGTAGCCCACAAACTGTTGGTTGGGATTTTGATTGCAGTAATAATCAACTGACTTCGTTGAAAGGGGCACCGGAAAGCGTTACAAAAGGGTTTAATTGCGGTTATAATCAACTGACATCGTTGAAGGGTGGCCCACAAAGCGTTGGCGGTTTTTTTAGCTGTTGTTTTAATCAACTGACATCATTGAATGGTGGACCGCGTACTGTCGGTGGACATTTTGATTGTCGAGACAATAAATTGACAACGCTGGCTGGTGCACCACAAAGCGTCGGTGGTTTTTTTGATTGCAGTAATAATAAACTGACGACATTAGATGGTGTATCGCAAGATATTGGCGAGGATATTAGGTGTGATGACGAGTTGTTGCTGCAGGAATATGAAAAAGAGATGAAATCAAATTCTGTGGCAAAATTTAAAGAAGCGACTAATAAATTGTTGGTGCAGGTGCATCATAAATTAAAACCCGATTCTGGACATGATATATAAAAATCCCCGTTTCGGGGATTTTTTATTTCTTGGTTTTTTTGTTTGGCTTGGATTTGAACTGAATATCACGTAGTTTGCGATATTCACCGTTCTTTTTATACAGTTCCGAATCGGTACCTGTTTCAACAATTTCGCCATTTTTAATAACGCATATCATGTCTGCATCCAAAATTGTTGACAGACGATGGGCAATCACAAATGTTGTGCGGCCACGCATCAGTTTGTTTAATGTAGACTGAATTATCTTTTCGCTGTGTGTGTCCAGTGCAGATGTCGCTTCGTCCAGTAACAGAATAGGAGTGTCTTTTAATATTGCACGTGCGATTGCGATTCGTTGTTTTTGTCCCCCTGATAATAACGCACCGCCTTCGCCGACGATTGTGTTGTATCCGTTTGGGAATTCGTTGATGAATTCGTCTGCATTTGCTGCGTGTGCAGCATTTACAACCATTTCATCTGTGGCATCTGGACAGCCGTATTTTATATTGTCTGCGATTGTGCCGTTAAATAAGAATACAGACTGTGATACATCTGCGATGCTGTTACGCAGGGATTTCAGTTTATATTTCTTGATATCTGTTTTGTTAATTGTGATTTTACCAGTTTGTGGTTCATAAAAACGCATTAACAGGTTGAATAGGGTTGTTTTGCCACCACCAGATGGACCGACCAATGCACAAACGCTGCCCGCAGGTACAGTCAGGTTGATATTCTTTAACACAGGTTCATTTTCATTATATTCAAATGATACATTTTCAAACGCCACAGATAATTTCTTGGACTTGATATCCTTGGCACCGCGCGTGTCAACGATGTCTGGTTTGGTGTCCAGAAAATCAAACAGTATTTCAGCTGCCAACAGGCCATGCTGAATCGTGTCGCCTGTACTGGTGATGCTTTTTGCAGGTTTATATGCTGCTGTCAATGCCAGCAAGAATGCCGTAAAGTCACCGGTTGTAATTGTGCCGTCTGCGATAAAGTGTGCACCCATAATCATCGCGATGCACAGACCAATTGAAATCATAAATTCCATCAGTGGGGAACGTAGGGAATTTACTTGGGTGCTTTTGTATGTATTATTTATGGAATCGTTCATTACGCGTGCAAAGTTACGTTGTTCGCGTTCTTCGGCACCGAATGCCTGAACGGTTTTAATGCCTTGCAGGGTTTGGTTGATTTGCTGGGTTACACTGTTTGCAATACCAAAAGACTGACGCGACAGTTTGCGACGTTTACGCATAATTAAAACCATTGGAATTACAATCGCAGGTGTTAAAAATAGTAATACCAAGCACATTTGTGGTGCGTAATATACCATCAACGCTAATGTCATTACCAATGTTGCGACATTCTGTACGACCTTTATCACGTTGTTTGTTACTAAACTCAATACCGCAGTTGATTGAACTGTAAAATAGTTCAGACTTTTACCAATGCCATCACCATAAAAGCGTGATATGTTCATATGGGTCAGGTGAGTGAAAATTTTGTTTTGCAAACGTGCACTGGCCAGCAGGCCGCCTTTGGACATAATTAAATCCTTGGTATATGTAAATACGCCCTTGGCACCAAATGCAATGACAACTTGTGCACCCAACCAGTATATAGCGGTCATGCTTTTTTCAATAAAAGCCTTGTCCACAACCTGTTGAACCAGGGTGATTGTGTACGCTTCGGATGCGGCGGCTAGAATGGTGAAAATAATGCCGAAAAACAGCCATTTCCAGAAAGGTTTACCAACTTCGCGCCATACGCGTCCATATAAAGACCATTTCACACGTTTGTTATTCTGGTCGCCCTTGATAAAGGATTTAATTTTACTTGTCATGTGGGTATTATAAAATTTGATAAATAAAATGTCTATGGATTTTAAAAAATTATAACATGTATTGACGTAAATATATTTTGTAATAAACTAGGCCTGCAATAGTATCAGCTATTTATTTAAGTTTGTATATTCTAAACCAAATTATAGGAATTTTTTGTTAAACCGTAGCAGAAGTTTGTTTCTTGGCCACTAGGAACTTTTTTGTTGACATTTATTTATAAAATGTATAAAATCAGTTCGCTTATTAGTAATAAAACTGCAAAGTTTTGGGGTTGTAGCTCATCCGTCTGCGTGAAACGCAGCCGAGATAGGGTTCCCAAGAAAAGGCAAAGTTTTGGGGTTGTAGCTCAGTTGGTAGAGCACCTGCTTTGCAAGCAGGGGGTCGTCAGTTCGAGCCTGATCAGCTCCACCAAAACAAAACGGAAGGGGGATGAATATCCCCTTTCTAAATAGAATAAATACAAGTTCGCCGAAAAGGGGGTGAATATATATGGTAAAAGTTTTGGTTCGCGATAATAACGTAGAACAGGCATTGCGTGTTGCAAAACGCAAATCACAAAAAGAAGGTCTGTACCGCGAAATGAAAGAACGTCAACGTTATGAAAAGCCAACAACACGTCGCAAGCGTATGAAAGAAGAAGCTGTTCGTAACGAAAAGAAACGTCAATCTAAACAACGTATGGTTTTCGGTTTCTAATAGTTTTTTTAAAAATCGCCCAATCGGGCGGTTTTTTATTCCTTTGTTATCTTTATTATATATAATATGTCGTATGAAGATAGAATCAGATGGAATTTTAATTGGTCTGACCCCATTTAATGAACGCGATTCGCTGGGACGTATATTTACGCGTGAAAATGGTATGCTGGTCGGAATGATGCGTGGTGCAGTTGTTGTAAAGAAAAATGTCCCGATGGTGGGGCAGGTTGGCGATATGTCTTGGAATGCTCGTCTGGATTCTCAGCTTGGTGTGTTTCATTGGGCACCGACCAGAAATTTAGCAGCACCGTTACTGGCACAGCCAAAATCGTTGGCGTATATGAATGCTGCGTTTGATTTGTTGATAGGTTTATTGCCAGAACGAGAAGCGTATGTCGATTTATATGACAATACTTTACAATTATTAAAAAGTTTGGCTGAAAATAATACAGAAGCCTATATAAATTGGGAAATCGCATTGCTGCGTGATTTGGGTTATGCGTTGGATTTGTCAAGGTGTTCTGGATGTGGAAAAAACGAATCGTTGAAGTATTTGTCTCCCAAGACTGGTCGTGCAGTGTGCGAAACATGTGCTGCACCTTATATAAATAGATTGTACAATTTGCCGTTGGGGTTGAATGCGACCTTGTTCTTTATAGAAAAGGCTTGCGAGCAGCAGGGAACACGTGTTCCGCTGATGCGAAAAATGCTGAAATAATCGTATATTTATTCCTTGCGATTTAAAAAAAATTTGCTATGGTTATCTCGTTCAACAGAAGAAGGAGAAAATCATGATTTGGACAATTTTGGTACTGTTATTGGGTATCGCATTGTATGTATTTTCTGGCACACTGGTAAAACAGAACGCAAAGAAAGTATCTGCAGTTGCTGTATATCTGAAAAAGGCTGTTAATGTTGTTGCTGCTTTGTTGATTGCAGGCAGTGTATGTCGTTTGTATGTTCCATACTATCTGACAGATGTAAATCCTGTTATCTTGCAAGAAATGGTTGAAAGCATGCAAAAACAACAGAATGCAGAAAAAAATAAAACTGTTCGTAAATATGTTCGCTCTCATGGCGATGAAATGAGTGCAGATGCACCAATCTTGGGTAACGAATCGGCTGAAAATACAATTTATGTATGGACTGCTGCATCTTGTGGTTACTGTCGTCGTGTACATGGTGAATTGGAACGTGTATTGGCTGAACGTGATGACGTTCGCGTTGTTATCAAAAACTTCTCTATCCATGGCGTAATGAGTGATGCACCTGCACGTGCAATGATTGCTGCTAAATTACAGGGCAATGACAAAGCTGCAAAATTGGTAGATATGATTATGACACGTGAATATCGTCCAAGCGAAAAAATTGAAGATCAGTCTAAATTGGCTGCTGCAATTGAAAAGAATATCATGAAATTTGCAGAAGAAGCAGGTTTGGATACAAAGCAATTGAAACAAGATATGCAAGGTGAAGTTGTTGCACGCGAATTGGCAAACGTTCGTGACTTGGCACAGCGTTTTGAAATCTCTGGAACACCATTCTTGATTGTAAATGAACAGGCGTTCCCAGGTGCAGTTCCAGCATCACAAATCTTGGAAGCTTTGAAATAATACAAACAGTATTCACAAATCCCCCAATGGGGGATTTTTTTGTGCCTTGTTTTTTTGTGGTTTTTTCCTATATATATGTTAAATTTGCGAAACAATCAAAAATGTGATATAATTTTACAGAAAATAAAAGGATTTGTATTATGGCGTTAATACCGATGGTTATCGAAGAATCACCACGTGGGGAACGTTCTTTTTATATTTATTCCCGCTTGTTGCGTGACAGAATTATTATGGTAAATGGTCCAATTGAAACTGCAATGGCCAACAGTATTGTGGCACAGTTGTTGTTCTTGGAATCTGAAAACCCTAATGCTGATATTTCTATGTATATCAACACCTCAGGCGGTGAGGTTACAGCGGGTTGGGCAATTATGGATACGATGCAATATATCAAGGCACCTGTATCAACAATTGGTATGGGATTGGTTGCGTCTATGGGATCTGTATTGCTGGCTGCTGGTGAAAAAGGCAGACGATTTGTTCTGCCAAATACACAAATTATGATTCATCAACCTTTGGCTGGTACCCAGGGACAGGTTACAGATATGGAAATTCAACTGAATCAGTTCGTAAAGAATAAAAAAGTTCTGATTAAACAAATGTCTGAATTTACTGGACGCAGTGAAAAAGAACTGTTTAACGCGATGGAACGTGATAACTGGATGAACCCGACCGAGGCCAAAGAATTCGGACTGATTGACGGTATTTTGGAACGTAAATAATTGTTTAGGTTTATACACACACAAGGACGCATGATATGAGCGATAATAACAAAACAACAACTCCGGAAAATAACCAGTTTTGCAGTTTCTGTGGCAAGGCCGTATACGAAGTAAAAAAACTGGTCAGTGGACGTAATGTTTGTATCTGTGATGAATGTATCAATCTGTGTAATGATATTATGGCAGATGATAACAGGCGAGAGGTCAGCAAAGATGTAGCTAAATTGCCGACACCATCACAAATTTATGCCTTTTTAGATGAATATATTATCGGTCAAGATGCGGCAAAGCGTACCCTGGCGGTGGCTGTGTATAACCATTTTAAACGTCATAATGTCGCATTGACATCTAATGTTGAAATCCAAAAATCTAATGTTCTGTTGATTGGTTCAACAGGTACTGGTAAGACACTGTTCGCCCAGACATTGGCACGTATTTTAGATGTTCCTTTTGCAATCGCAGATGCAACAACCTTGACCGAGGCAGGATATGTTGGTGATGACGTTGAAAATGTTTTGACGCGTTTGTTGCAGAATGCGAATTTTGACGTTGAACGTGCCAGCCGTGGTATTGTTTATATCGACGAAATTGACAAGATTTCACGCAAATCAGAAAATCCATCACTGACACGCGATGTTTCTGGTGAAGGTGTACAACAGGCATTGTTGAAACTTATCGAAGGTACCGTTGCAAATGTGCCTGCCGGTGGTGCAGGGCGTAAACACCCAGGCGAGGCAACTGTACAACTGGATACTAGTAAGATTTTATTTATCTGTGGTGGGGCGTTTGATGGTTTGAACAAGATTATTGGTAATCGTACATGTGAACGTCGTGGTATTGGTTTTGGTGCACATGTTGAATCAAAACAGGAACGCGAATCTAAAGATTTCTTGAAAGAAGTAGAACCAGAAGACTTGGTTAAGTTTGGAATCATTCCGGAACTGATTGGTCGTTTGCCTGTGATTACAACATTGCAAGAACTGGATGAAGACGCGTTGGTAAAAATCCTGACAGAGCCCAAGAACGCGATTGTAAAGCAATTTACTGCGATGTTGGCGATGGATGATGTTAAATTGAATATCACAGACGATGGCTTGCGTGCAATTGCCAAGATGGCAGTATCACGTAAAACAGGTGCACGCGGATTGCGCAGTATTTTGGAACGTGTGTTGATGCAGCCAATGTTCGAAGCTCCAGATAAAGAAAACTTGGCAGAGATAATTATCGATGCAGATGTCGTAAATGGCACCAAAGCACCGGTAGAGGTTATGAAAGACGCTAAAAAGGCAGCATAAAAATCCCCCCAGTCGGGGGATTTTTTATTTTTTCTTGCAGTCTTTTTTATCTTTTTTATCGTGCATTTCTGAGCAGTTTTTACAACCGCATGTTTTAGCTTCTGATTTTGACATATTGTTTTCCTTTTTTTGTTAAAGATGTTTACTTGTGTCCGGACAAATTTAATATACACGTGTGGGGCAGTGCGTACAATACGCGTCTTTTCCCAATCTGGTTAGAAAAAAGTATTTGTAATTTAAGTATATAAATAATAATATGCATTTGCAGTCGGGGTGTAGCTCAGCCTGGTAGAGTACTTGCATGGGGTGCAAGGGGTCGCAGGTTCGAATCCCGTCACCCCGACCAGAAAATTCAAAACCGCCACATCGGGCGGTTTTTTTATTTGTACTTGCCTGGGTGCATAGATAAATTTGTCATTCGATTTTTTCTGATGTTGAAATTATATTCAGAATCATATGGAGGCAACATACGTTTTTCTCGCAATGAGTGAATCAGTTTGTGGATTGTTACGTTTAATGTCGCCTGTGATGCGTTTGGTGTAGATTGTTTTATCATATGTGATAAATTGTTCCACACACCATTTATTACAGCTTTGCATCCAGTTATGTTTCCATGAATGTCCCAGTTTTGTTCAATGTAAATGGACTTGAAATATTTTAGTTTGCCATTGTGATAATATAATTTATACCATGTTGGAATTTTGTTTTGCAGCCCTGTGGCCTGGAGTTGAATATTGCCATTCTTGTACCATGTGCATAAAGTATAAGACGCTGGTAATGCCATAGAAGGTTTTAATAGATCAAGTTCCGCAGCTTTTTTACCGTTTTGATAATAAAAATCACAGTGGTTCGCAGAACGCACAAAACTTTCTTTACCGTTGTCGTGGTATGCGATATCTGCTTTGTCTTGTTGCAGTCGCAACAATTCATAAGAATCAAGTTCTTTAAAATTCATTTTTTTGCTCTTTTTTTGAATATTATTACCAAAAAAGAGCTTTGTCAATATTTTTAGTTGTGTGTGCAGCCGGTCTTGATTGTGTCTGCGATTTGTTGTTGTTTGGCGAATGCACGGGCAGATGGTATGGCACATGGGTCGCAATCGCGTCTGATTTGACCGCTGTGGCAAACAAATGCGACATCTTGGCAGATTCCGTATGTAGTCGTATATATTGGTGTGTTTAGATATTCCATTGCGATATCCCAATATTTTTGAGGTACTGATTTTGGATCGTTTTCCCACATTTTTTCGATTGTGTCTATGGTGCGTTTGATGCAGGGGTTCCCGCTGTTTAGGTGTATTACATTTTGTCCGATATCGTTTGTAGTGTTGGTGTTATTGCGACTTATCATCAGCCATGCAATTACACATATGCATAACCCTGTGACCAAGAACAGCAATATATAGTGTGCGATTGTAAAAGAATTTGTATTTGTCTTGAATTTTGCCATGGATAACCCTTTGTATTTCTTAGTGCGATTGTATCATTGGGGGGGATGGATAAATATAGTTTTCTTTTCCCATAATTTATTGCAATTTTGATTTTTTTATATAAAATTACACCCGTTAAATCAGATAAAACAAAAAGGGGAGTGTGCATGTTTGTAACAGAAAAATTAAAGACATTCTCTTGGGTTAATGTTGGAAACCCAGATCACGAAGATTTTGAAAAACTGCAAACAGAATACAAAATTGACGAAGATACTATATCTGATATTTTGGATCCTGATGAACAGCCAAGATTAGAAGTAGAAGACGATTACAAGGTTATAATCGTGCGTTTCCCAATTATAAATCGTGAAAATTATACGCTGTGGCATACTGAACCGCTGTCTATTATTTTATCGGCTAATCAGGTTATAACTGTGTGTCGTAAAAGATGCGATTTGCTGGACAAAATTAAAAAGTCTGAAAAGACATCGCGTGAAGAATTTATTTTGAATATTATGTACTATATCGCGGAATCTTACTTACGTATGTTAAAAGAATTAAATAAACGCGTCTTGGCATCAAAACGCGTGTTACAGGAAAAAATTCGCAAAAAAGAATTGATGGATTTGCTGGACGTTGAAAACAGTTACACATTATATATGGCAGGAATTAGGGGTAATGTGGCGGTGCTGGATAAATTGGAAAAAGTTCGTGGTTTTGTTAAAACAGATGACGCAGCAGAACTGGCCGAAGACGCACGTATTGAATTGGCACAGGCGACCGAAGTTGTGACGTCTTACAGTAAAATGCTGAAATCTATCAAGGAAACATTTGAAAGTGTTATTAACATGGATTCAAATACAAACATTAACAGACTGACCATGTGGAACATTATACTGGTTGTGCCAACTGTTATTGTTGGATATTACGGTATGAATATGAAATTACCATTTGCAGAATATGAACAAACGGCCACCGGTATATTTATCTTTATAATGGTGTTGCTGTTGGGATTTGCATTGTTTGGCGCGTTGCGTCGCAGAATATCATGAATAAACCGCCAAAACGGCGGTTTTTTTATTCTGTTTATTGTGGAAATGTGGTATAATTTAATGGGTAAGTAAAGGGTTTATAATGGCGTTAAATTTGTTGAATGATTTGGAATTAAATGAATTTCTGACAG
>JBKSMR010000048.1:0-4648 GCA_046881895.1 Alphaproteobacteria bacterium | reverse complement strand
CGCACGCATTTGTTGCAAGATGCCACATGCCCCATAATTACGCAGCCAATATAACACTTGGTCTGGGGTTGGATTTTCTTCGGAAATTTCAAAGAACACAATCTTATCCTTGAAATTATCAGGATTCCAGATTTGCGTCCCCTTAATCATTTCAATCACTTCCATACATCCACCAAACAGTTCGCCGGTGACAACACCCGAACCCTGAATCCAGTGCCAACCGTCTGTTGGTTGCATTTTGCGGACCTGTGTTTGCCCCTCTGGTGTGAACCAATCGACACGTTCGTATGTAAAGCCGTCTTTATTTTCTGGCACAATTCCGATTGGCGTGTTATCAAACAAGACCTTACGCATACTTTGTTCAACATAGGGCAGAATTCCACCCGCTTCGGCCATTTGCACCAGCATTGCCGGACCATAAAAACTGTTCAGTCCCGCATAATGACACATGTGACAATTTACGGTTGTATCAGAATATCCCATAAAAATCTTTGGATTATTGCGGATAATGTCCCAGTCGATATATGGCAGCATACGAATTGTATCGTCCCCACCGATGTTGGAAATTATTGCCTTAACATCCGGGTTCTGAAACGCCCACATCATGTCAGATGCACGAACCTCGGGGTGATTGTACAGATATTCTGCATCATCCAGCGCATGTGGTGCCTCAATCACTTTTACGCCAAACGTTTGTTCCAGTTGTCGTTTCGCCTGGGCGTATCTGTCGGGCAATAACCCTGCGCCACCCCAGGATAAAGAAACGGTCGCAACTGTATCGCCAATATTTAACTTCGAAGGTTTAATTCCCATATTCACCCCCTTTGTTATATTTGTGTTATTGATATAAATTCGTCCTTGGTGTATTCGGTATTCGGTTCAAATTGCTTCTTTGTTCCGCCATTAAATACATACCATGGGCGTGTGCCAACAACTTTTATAATATTGCCATCTGTGTACAGTGCATCTTCTTCGGGCAGGGCGACAACAGGTTCTTTGTGCGAATATTGTATCAAATACTCTGTTGCAGCTTTGTGCTTTGCGGCATCTTGGTTTGTATAATGTGCCGTAAAAGAACAACCAAACAGCATATTAAAACCGTCTGTGTCGCCTAAATTTAAATCATTTATGTCCATATACAGGCAAGCATCAATACTTTTACCAAAAATAATTGCACCAGCACTGCCACCATATACAACCCCACCATTGTCCAAATATTCTTTTATCTGTTGGAATGCACCGCTGTTCTTTAATCTTTGCAACAGGTGATATGTATTACCGCCACCAATAAATACGGCTGCATAATCGGTCAGTTTGTGGTCGCGTATTTCGGCGGCATCGCGCACCATAACAAATTTGCCATGTTTAATATTGCTAAACTCGCCACCATTTATCCACGCCAGGCAACTGTCATATCTGTGTGGCTCCATCGCCAATGGGATGTATAGAATTGGTTTGTTTGGGGCGATTATGCTTTCAAATAATTTATTTGAAATAATTGTTTGTTCGTTGCTGCCGCCACCACCAAGTAATATATGCATTATTGTTCCATTTATTTTATCTTATAATCGTGTGCTTGAACCACTGTTCTTGGAAAGCGGTTTTTTGTTCAATATATTCGTTTGTTGGATTTTGCCCGTCTGGCACAACAATCAGTTTATCGTCGTTGTCATTTGTGCGATGAATAATCGCAACGCATTTTCCGGAAAATGTTGCCAACGGTGTATCAACACCCAATACATATGCATCTAACTCTTCGCCATCGCCCGATATGGTGTTTGGTATAAATCCATAGTTCACTTCGTATGTAAAGCCGTGCTTTGGATGTTTGCTGCCCAGGGGTCTGTCCATTTGTACACGCACTGATTTGCCCAAGAAATCACGTGCATTGACCGGTTTGGGATTTACCATTTTCTGATAATTCAAAACCATATTAAACCCTGGAACAATAGACGGGATAAATTCGCCTGTGTTTTGCATATGTTGAATGTCAGCCAGTGTCGTCCACTTGACGGATTGTACCTCGCTTGCCTGTGGTTTTAGTTCGGAAATGTTAGCATTGCTGTGCACAAGCCATATATCAACAAAATCCATTGGTCGCTTAATTGTGCCAACCAATACAGAATTTTTAGGGTCTGGTGTCAGTCCTAACTCTTCCACTGTTTCACGAACGCATGCATCCCAACTGGATTCACCTGCGATTGCGCCGCCGCCGGTCTGACCCCACATGTTTGGGAATTTCTTGGCCGTACCCATACGTTGCTGCAATAAGTATTCGCCCGCATCATTTACAATCCATACATGCACAGACAGCTTGTTTAATCCGCTGGGGATTGGTTGCCCGCGTTCTATAATTGAAACAGGATTACGTAAATTATCATACAGGGTATTTTTTTCGGACATTTCAAATCCTTATGGCTGGGGGGTACAGGTCCAGTATAAAATGCAAAAGTTGCATTGTCAAAAAAAAATCAAGGGTGGTGTTTCGGGGGCGAAAATCGTTTTTTATAAATGCACGATTTCGGTGTCGGGGAATTGTGATGCGATGTATTCGGCGGCCAAGCGGCGGTGGCATTGGTGTGCGGTCTTTTCTGTGCACATCAGGCATATACGGTCCAGTTCGTCCGGACTGCACCCCGCCAATGGTGCCCGCCCCGCAATCAGGCGTCTGTAAATCGGTTCGGCATCCGCCCAGGTTGCCTTTTTATCCTTGAACGCGGTCAGCATTTCAAATTCAGGCGCAAATTCCGGGTGGTATTCATATCGGTCGCCCAAGACAGTCGCCAGGTTTTCGCCACTGTAATATGGAACATACTTGCTGACCCGCCACAGGCGAATATCCCACACGCAGCGAACACGCGCCGCATCCAGCACTTCCAGAAATGCTTCGGGGCTTTTACCACTAAAACCGATTGTAAATATCTTTGGCATGTAATAACGATAGCCGATTTAAGACAAAATCGCAACAGGGGATTGCCCAGTCATATCCTTATTCAAGAACCCCAGTATTTTTGCAATATGTTCAAAATATGTAGATTTTTTATGGGTTGTGAAATGGTAAGTTATTCATCGGACTGCGGATATGTTGCGGATCCTGTGTAGCTGCTGTGTAGTCAAGGGGTTAAATAGTGGTGTTTTTGGGTGGATTGTGGTGTGCCTAAATCCAAAAGTGTTAACAAAGAAAAACGCCGCAAAATCAACGATTTTGCGACGGAATTCGTGGCTCGCAGCTATTGAACAACTTCGAACGACATACAGACTAGATGTTCTTTCATTAAATGAATCAATCCAAAAGATAAAATCAACAAATATACTTCAATAACGCAGAAATCTAACAAAAATACATATAAATCGATAATATTTCAACTGACATACGGATTAACAGAGATAAGTAATTGAATGTAGCGTATTTTTTAAGTCCGCGGTGAGCGTGGCTTACAGCCGATTTTTCGTATAATTTTTGTATAAGTAAAAATAGCGGTATAACAAATGTATAATTTAGATTTTTTTATTCACAACCTTTTTGCAAATTCAGTCCGTGTATTATGGCTTGAAATTTTTAATGAAAACGACTATAACATATACACCTATGACACGTGTAAACAAAATTTTAATTGTTTGCTGTTTGCTGGCATTTGTCGGCGGTATTGTTATTGGGTATAATTATTCTGTTGGATACGAAACGGTAGATTTTGTAAAATATTTGATGGATAAAGGTTGCACACTTTTGCAAAGTTTTGCTTTTGTAATATTGGTTATTGCCATAATGCTACGTAATGCTTTGGTGACATTATTGAATCAAGTGAGCAAAAATGTGGATGTTTTCGTAGAAAAATTGGCCGAACGTGGATTTAAACAACAGGAAACGTATAAATCGCAAGATATGGATATGGGTAAATTGGGAGGGCGTAAGTTATGACAAATAAAGTAGTTTATTCGAAAGAGGAATCAGTTCAGGATATCAATAACAGATACTTGGAAACAATCAAACAAACAGTTAGAGACGCCTTAAAAAATATCCCAGAAAACGAACAAATGGAAGCTTTGATTGGTGATGATGCCACTTTCAGAATTTTTAATGAATTCGAAGGGTGTTATAGAATTATTTTTGGTAGTCAAATTGAATTATTGTTAGAGTTGTATAAAACAAACGAATATATGCCAAAATATAATGTTAAAAAATTATTTGATGAACAAATGACCAAGAGAAAAATAGATTTTGATGTTGATTTTGACAAATGGTTGGGTTTTTTAACAAATCAAGGGCTTGTGCAAGAGGAAAACATCAAGGCTGATTTGGCTTCATTGTTGGTAGCAAATGAAACATACCACATCACGGACAAAGGGGTAGCGTTTCTGACTTTTATAGTAAACAGGAATTATGACAATAAGAGCATTGGTTTGTAACAAATAAGGATTATTATTACATTCAATCTTTTTATAAGAGTTGTGAGTTTATATCTTTATATATTTTTGCTATAAATTTTTCCATGTATTGCCAATCTGGTTCCCCATCTTTTGTAACTGGTAGATAAATAAATTCTTTAGCTAACGCCTTTTGAGAACGTTTCTTTATATAAGAGTAACCGATAATAGCACCTGTACGATTTATAATGGTAGTTAAAAATAAAGCAATATTTTTAGACAT
>JBKSMR010000047.1:0-7635 GCA_046881895.1 Alphaproteobacteria bacterium | reverse complement strand
TAAAAATCCCCCAAACGGGGGATTTTTTATTTTGCAAAACTGTAATCCATTTCCAAGTGGTTTGGATTATATGTTCCGTTCATAATGGCCAAAGTATCTTCAACGATAACCAACTCTTCGTTTGTTGGAATCATAAAGACCTTTACTTTGCTGTCTGGTGTGCTGATTTCTGTTTCATCAACGCCCAAGCGTGCCAATGATTTTGCATTTTTTTCAACGTCCAGTTTGATGCCCAGTTCTTCCAATCCTGTACAGAACTTTTCACGCAGGTAATCGTCATTTTCGCCAACGCCCGCGGTAAAGACAATCGCATCAACATGGCCCAGTTCTGCCATATATGCACCGATATACTTTTTAACATTGTGTACTTCGGTATCGATGGCCAAACGGCACAGGTCATTTGTTGATTTATTTTCTTCTACATCGCGACGGTCAACAAAGCATTCTGTAATACCTTTCAGACCAGAATCTTTGCTTAAATGAGTTTGCATCTGTGCAGGTGATAATTGCAACTGTTCCATAACATACAGAACAACACCTGGGTCCAAGTCACCTGGGCGTGTACCCATTGTTAAACCTGCCAATGGTGTCATACCCAAAGATGTATCAACAGAAATACCATTGCGAATTGCTGTGGCAGATGCCCCAGAACCGATATGCATTGTGATAAAGTTGCAATCTTTTGCACGTTTGCCCAGCATTTTTGCAGCACGTTTTGAAACGTACAGGTGGCTGGTTCCGTGGAAACCGTATCTGCGAACACCCAGTTCTTTGTACCATGCCTGTGGCACCGCATAGCGATATGCATAATCTGGCATTGTCTGGTGGAACGCAGTATCAAATACAGCAACTTGTTTTGCGTTTGGTAACAACTGTTGTGCAGTCATAATACCACGCAGTGCAGGTGGGTTGTGCAATGGTGCCAATGGGGATAGTTTGTCGATAGTCTTGATAACTTCGTCTGTGATTTCAACAGAAGAAGCGAATTTATCACCACCCATAACAACACGATGACCAACGCCCTTGATTTCGTTCAAGTCAATTGACGCTTCACGCAGCATCATCAAAACATTATTCAATGCTTCGTCATGATTTTGCATAGAAACGACTTTCTTTTGTTTTGTGCCGTCTGGATATTTTTGAGTCAAGAAAGAATCAGCCAAGCCGATTTTTTCAACATTACCGCCAACAATGGCTGTTTTAGAGTCTGCGTCAAAAACCTGATATTTCAGGGACGAAGAACCACAGTTTAATGCAAGTATATACATGTACAATCCTTTTTCTTCGCCCATAAGCATAGCAAAGGTATTTTTTATTTTCAACAGTAAACTCTGGTTAAAACACACCAATTTTCATCTGTGCTATTTTGTAAAAAAATGGTCATTATCGGATGATTTGAACGTGTTTGTTGATAAAAGTTCTGTTAATGTATTCTTTGGTAATTGTTCTTGTGTTTCTGATATGCGTCAAATCGCATTTGACTGTGCACGCGGATTGTTCGACAGTAACAGACAAGTTGCTGCAAATATATGCATATTTGGCTGCTTCGCCCAGACTTGCCTCCAAATTGTTAAGTTTTATTCTTTGATTTTGTTCCCATTCGCGTTTTTTACGTTCGTTATTTTCTTTGATTTTATAAGTCGCTTCCCATTTTTTTTGTTCGATTGTTTTTTTTATATTTTCTTTTAGGTAAGGTTGCAAGCCATGAACTTTGTGTTGCAATGCATTTCGTTTGTCATACAGATGTTTGTATTTTTCATTATGTCTTTTTAAATCTTTTTCACGACTTGATATATCAAAAATCCATAAAAACCTGATTGTGTCATCGTCTCGCAAGCTTTCGCCTTCATAAAATACATCGCGGTATCGTCTTTCAAATTCTGCTAATTCTTGTTTTGCTTGTTTGTATGACACGTCTATGTTTTTATGTATTTCCATTGCGGCATTGTACGCATTCTGTTCCAGTGCGTATACAGATTCTTCGCCTGTAAATTTCATAGAATTTAAATGTGCTAATTCTTTAATCAGTGTATTTAATCTGAAATATTCATCCTTGCTGATTTCTTTGAAATTTTGATAACTGAAATCGCCAAGAGCGTAAGGTATAAAAAAATACGCCATAACAAGTCCTTTTTTTTATTGTATGACATGGTTTTACATTGTCAACAAGAAACTTGATTATGGCGTATATTATACTATGCGTCTCTGCCGATTTTATTTCTTGCCAGATATTCCAAGAAACGTTTATTTTGTGCAGTTTTGTTATCGTATGTTTCTGTATGGCCATCCAATGTTACAACTGTTTTTTCTTCGTCCTTGGCATCGGCTTTCTTTTGCTGATTAGAATGCTTTGTGAGCGGATTGTAATCTTTGGTATTTGCCGAAGAATTGACAAAGTTCCAAAATCCCATCAAGTATTCCATTGTATGACGTCTTTCTGGGTCTTTAAAGAACTCACTTTTTTGGATGGTTTCCCCAGCACCTTTTTGGCCTTTGCCGAAACGCAAACCATGTTGATTTATAGTGTTTTTAGCCAAATTGCCAACCTCGAATGCAAGCATCATGCCAAATTTTAATGTCTTGTCAATGGCACTTGTGACGCCCTGCATAAAGTTGTTGCCCTTGTTAAATGACATATTTGGATCAGAAAGCAGTTTAAATTCTGTTTCTTTTAACTTGTCGCGGACAGATGATGTTGTGGTTGTATATCTCATAACCGCCAACATTTCCAGTGCGACTTCGGCAGCCTCTCTGGCATCTTTTGTGTTTTCGTGTGCTGCTTTTACGATGATGTGAGATACCAATTTATTCATCTGTTTGCCATTGCGTAATGCGTCTTTAAAGAAGTCGTTTCCACTAAGATCGCTAAGTGTTTCTTTTATCCATTTTGCTTGTTTTTGCACAGGATTTGGCAAATTAGCGTTTATTGCATCCAGCGTGTTTAGTATTTTTTCTGTGCCGTCTGTTGGTTTAACACCTTTTTTTATCAGTTCACCAACAATATGTCTGGCATCTGTTTTATATTTGTGTCGTGTGTGCTTTTGTTGCATTTTTCCAAGCGTATCAACATAAAAGTCTTTGAGCTTTTTTTCTGCACGTTTCCATACAGTTGTTTTTCGATCTGTATATTTTGGACTTAATGCATGATCACCAGTTTTATAATTAGATTTATCGATACCCTTGTTAATCCACTTGGAAACATCACCTTCGGAATCTTTGGATGTGAATTTTTCAAGTAACTTTTCATTTTTTATCAACTTATCAAACAGCGATTTATGCTGCTTTGCAAATTGTTTTAATTGTTCTGGTGTTGGTTTTTGTGGTTTATTTGCTTTTGTTATTAGTGCTGAGATATTGTCCCAATCCATACCAGCAGGGGTGCCAAAACAAGCTGGAAAGTCGTTTTGAGGTAACAAACGGGTGCCACCCTGTGTATTCCAATTATACACATTGTCCAAAAAGTCGTTTAATATACGTAATGCCTTTGGATCTGTGGTGTATTTGTTGCTACTAAGCTTGTTTTGCAGGTGTTCCAGATCACTTTCTTTGATTTTTAACGCTGTACTTAATGGCCCTTTGTTAGTTGCAATATAGTCAGAGATTTCTGTAGGTTCTGTTCCTGAAAAACCAGCAGATGTAAATTCTTCAACAGCTTTGTTTTTACCATAGAATTCGCCCAAAAACTTTTGTACCTCGGTATTTTCTTTTAATTCTTTGTCTGATGACATGTCGCGCAATATAACAGACAATTTGTTATACAGATCGTCCAGCAACTTGTTGTCGGGTCTGTTAGCAGCGGTTAAAGTATTAAAATCATTCAGAAATGAGTCAACGTCTGGTTGTGCTGCTAATGTTGTATCGGTTTCCAGTTTTTTTGCAACCGAATCCAGTTCTGCGTATAAAGCAGTTAAATCTTTGATGGTTGGAATATTTGGTAAATCTGTCAAGAATCTTTCTGTTTCTGCCATTTGGGCGATTTGCGGCTCTGACTGTATCAGTAATCTAAATTCATCAAATGATTTCTTTACATCCGCCAAATCTTCCATTTTTGTGGGGAATGGTGTTATTCCATCAACCAAGTCTGTGAATTTTTTTACATTTGGTTTAACACGCAGTGCTGCATCTGTTTTTATTTCGGTAACAACATCCGTCAGTTCGTTGAACTTAGTTTCTATGTCTGGCAGTTTTGGGATTTTTTCATAATTTGCCAAGAAGTCTGTTACATCTTTGTTATTATTCAAAGATGCGATGCCCTCCAATCGTGTTTTGAACGTCGTTATTTCTGTAAATTCTGGGATAGGATTGTCATTGTATTTGTATTTACCATCTTCGGCAAAATCGATTCCGGGAATTTCTGCGTCTGGATCCCACTTTGCCTGTTTGCTGGTTACAACGCTTTTTTTCTTTAAATCTGCCAGTCTGGCACGCCTAGCATCGTCCATATTTTTCAGGTTTAACTGTTTTGCCAAATCAATAATATATTTTTCTGTATCAAATGCCATGCTATCCACCTTTGTTTACTTCTTTATATATTATAATAAAAAATAGCAAAAATTCAATATTTACCTGTACTTTTTTTGTGCGAAATGTGTATAATTTACCCGAAAAGGAGAATTTTGTGACCAAATTGTTGATTTCTTTGTATGGTTTTGCATTTTTTAACAAGTTTTTATTGCTGACACCTGTGTATTCTATCTTTATGTTGGAGAATGGGATTAGTGACTTTCAGTTATCTACGATGTTCATTATTTCTGCGTTGTCAACCGTTTTGGGACAAATGCCAATAACTTTTATAACAAATCATCTGGGCCAGCGTTCTGCAATGATTTTGGGGCAATTTTTAAAAGCAATTGCAATATTATTATGGTTGGTATGGCCATGCTATATCGGGTTTGTTATTGGTATGATTTTGTGGGGAATTCAGGCCGGATTTCGCAGCGTTGCATTCGAAGGATTATTGTATGATTCTGTTGCAGCCAACGGTGGTGCAAAAAATTATACCAAGATTTTAGGCCGAAAATCGACCTATGAATCAGTTGGGGTGGCGTTGTCTGCGTTCGGGTCGCTGTTGATGTTCTTGGGTTATACTTGGGTGACATGGATGTCTGTGGTGGCGATTGCGTTATCTGTGGTGTGCTTGCTGGGTGTGCGTTATACACAACATACAGATATTAAACCAAAAATAATACCATTCAGAAAGCAGTTTCGTGTTGCTATGCGTGTATGTAGACAAACACCATGTTTAATAACAACAATGCTGTTCGCATTATTGGTTGGAAATGTGCCATATTTGGATGATTTTTTAAGTCCAATCGCAATGCAGATTGGGGTGCCGACCGAATATATCGGAATTGTTTCCTTGTTTTTGTTGGGGTGTGCCACATTGGGTCAGCGTTTTGCATATAAATTTACCCGTATGTCTGATTGGAAAATTTATACGCTGGTCGGCACTGTTGGATTATGCTATATGCTGTTCGGTGCAACATACAGCATTGCGACACTATGGCTGATGGGTGTTGCATATTTACTGTTTTATGGGGTATATACTTTGATGTATTCCAGACTGCAACATATGATATCATCACGTCATCGTTCTGTGGTATTGTCACTGTATACGACTGTAAATTATTCTGTTTACATTGCCGTTTGCGGTGTTGTGGGGTTGGGGTCGCTGCTGGGCAGTTGGCGGTTCAGTGTTGTAATACTGGGTGCAATGATGATGATGCTTTGTTTGTGGGGGTTCTTGGTTGTTAATGACAAGTGTAAAATATCGGGTAAGATTCATCGTGTATGAAAACGTTCCTGTACATATTGCCGTATAATTTCTGTAATATATGGGTATGAAATTCAGCTTTCGTACGATTTTTTTAAAGTCTTTGCCGTATATTATGTCAATTGCAGGCGGTGTAATTTTATATACTGGTGCAATAGATAATGCGCCAAATGACAATATTCGCGACTTGGTTATAAATGTTTCTGCGTCATTGTTATCTATACCGTTGGTGTTTTTGTTGTACGATTATACAAACAATCGTATAAACAGTCGGATGAAACGGCATATGGCAAACAGTGTTGGCGATAAACTAAACGATTTAATGATAAATTTAATATTGCTGTTACGTGAAATGTTGTCGGTACGCAGCAGGCCAACAACAGAAAATATAAATAGAATGTTGTCGTGGCGTGCGTCTGATATTTCAAAACGCTTGAATATCAAAGCAGATACAATCAGTAAAATGCATACATATCATAATGACTTGGATACATTGCTGTATCGTAACAGCCAGACGGATGTTTTAACATCAGAACAAATTCAAATACTGTCGTCGCTGGCACGTGCGATGACACACTTTATAAATGAAAACAAGTTTCATAAAAACAGGCATGTTTCTGCGAAATATCTGGAAACAGTAACAACAAAAATATTGGATTGGTTGGACTTGGATAATGTTGCTGCGCTGGATATCAGTAAACACCTGACGGGCGAGCAAAATGACAAAAAACAAAAAAATGAAAAAAAATAGCATTTTTTCTTGATTTTTATTTTTATTTGTGTCAAAATCTCCCCCGAACCACGGAAATAGAAACGTAAGTTCTCACTTTCCGGGTCCGGTTTTGGGGACATAGCTCAGTTGGTAGAGCAAATGACTTTTAATCATTGGGTCCAGGGTTCGAGTCCCTGTGTCCCCACCAGAAATAGAACAACGCCGTCAGGCGTTTTTTTTATTTCTGTAATGGGGCACGGACGAGAACCCAAAAAGGGTTCGGAACGCCAGTTGACGAGAACAAGTGTCAACGCCGTTCGAGTCTTACGTAGTGAAAGGGGCCCATAGAGCGAAAGCGAATATGGGAATATACAATCCCTGTGTCCCCACCAGAAATAGAACAACGCCGTCAGGCGTTTTTTTTATTTTTTTTGATTTTTATTGCCCGCAATCGCGGGTTTTTTTGTTAAAGGATGTTTGATTATGAAGATAAGTGATAAAGGCATTGAATGGTTAAAACGGTTGGAAGGTTCGATAAAAACTAACGGAAAGCATGTTATATATGATGATGCGACGGGAAAACCGGTTGCAAATGGATTCCCGTTGCCATACGGTGCGACAATTGGTTATGGGCATCTAATAAAACCTGGTGAAGATTTTAAAAACGGAATCACAGAACAACAGGCGATTAAATTATTACGGTCTGATATCGCTGTGGCAGAACGCACAGTGCAAGATAATATTACAGTACAATTGTCACAAAACCAATACGAGGCGTTGGTATCTTTGGCTTATAATATCGGTGCAGGCAGATTCAAGAATTCAACAGTTGTAAAATATATAAACAACCCGAATTTTCATAGTTCTATCTATCCGGATTTGGAATCCGCATGGCAGGCATGGAATCGAACACAGGGAAAAGTATCAAACGGTTTAATTAACCGCAGGCAAAATGAATGGAAACTGTATAAACGCGGTATATATTGATTTTTATTTGCTTTGATTATAGTATTTAAATCATGAAAGTAACTGCTGCGATTTTTAAGTGTGGGGATAAAGTGCTGCTGATGCGTCGTGCTGCGGACCAACCACTGGCGGGCGAATGGGAATACCCCGGTGGTAAGTTTGAAGATGGCGAAGACGGCCCAAC
>JBKSMR010000046.1:0-6073 GCA_046881895.1 Alphaproteobacteria bacterium | reverse complement strand
GTAAAGCCTTTGTTTGAATTGACTGCAAAGTATGGTATTCCAAACTTCCAGAACTTTTTGAATTCAGACTTGAACCCAACAGACGTTCGTTCAATGTGCTGTCGTTTGCGTTTGGATGTTCGTGAATTATTGAAACGTGGTGGTGGATTGTTTGGTTCTGCGGAAAAGACAGGATCAATTGGTGTTGTTACAATCAATCTGTCCAGACTTGGCTATGTACATCGTGGCAACCGCGAAGGTCTGTTTACAGAACTGAAACGTTTGCTGGATATTGCACGCGACACATTGGAAATCAAGCGTGACATTATTTCCAAGAATATGGAACGTGGCTTGTATCCATTTACCAAGCGTTACTTGGGCGATTGGAATCATCACTTTTCTACTATTGGTGTAAACGGTGCGAATGAAATGGTTCGTAACTTTACAGGCGATAAAGAAAACATTGCAACACCGATGGGTAAAAAGTTGGTATTGGATGTAATGGACTTTATCCGTGAAAATCTGGCGACATTCCAAGAACAAACAGGCAACCTGTATAACTTGGAGGCAACCCCAGCCGAAGGTTGTTCATATCGCTTTGCGAAAACAGACGTCAAGAATTTCCCAGACATTATTACTGCTGGAACCAAAGACGCACCATATTACACAAATTCAACCCAGTTACCAGTAAGCTATACAGACGATCCATTTGTTGCGCTGGAACACCAAGAAGAATTACAGCGTAAATATACAGGCGGAACAATGTTGCACCTGTATATGGGTGAACCTGTATCCAGTGGCGATGCTGCACAGAAAATCGTACGCACGATATTTGAAAACTACAAGGTGCCATATATGACACTGACACCGACGTTCTCGATCTGTCCAAAACATGGCTATCTGCCGGGTAAACATGAATTCTGTCCAAAATGCGATGCAGAACGCGCCGCAAATCAGGACACAAAAGAATAAACAAATAACAAATCACAATTGTCAATCTATTAGGGAGGATAACATCATGACAAACAATGAACACAGAACACCTTGCGAAATTTTTTCAAGATCAATGGGTTTTATCAGATCGGTATCAAACTTTAACATTGGTAAATATTCTGAATTCTGTGAACGCAAAACTTTTACAGAGGCAAATTGTCTGTCCACAGGTGCCCGTCACAGTGATTTGTTAAAGAAAGTTGCATAATATCATGCGTGACGTTCAAATTGGGGGATTGGTTCCGTTCACTACAATTGACTATCCGGGTAAACTGTCTGCAGTTTTATTCTTGGTTGGTTGTCCATTGCGGTGTGCGTATTGTTCCAATCCCCATTTATTATCTGTGGGCGATGGGGAATACGACCCACAATTATTACTGGAATGGATGCAGGCACGTATTGGAAAATTAGAGGCAATCGTGTTTTCCGGTGGCGAGGCGTTAATGCAAGGCACAGTTGCAATTGAATATATGCGTCGTGTGCATGAAATGGGATTTAAAATCGGTCTGCACACAAATGGTTTTTACCCAGAATTATTGAAACAAGCGTCTGATATCGTTGATTGGATTGGTCTTGATTTCAAGGCGACTCGTGAAAAATATCCCGACTTAACGGGTCAGCATATCGCATATGATAATATGCTTCGCTCGTTAGATGTGTGGTTAGATACAGGCAAAGATTTTGAAGTTCGCATAACCTGTGACCCACGATATATTTCTGTTGATGATTTATATGAAATCGCGGATATTCTGTCGGGCAGGGGTGTAAAAAAGATTGCAATTCAAAAGTATATTCCGCATTTTGAAAGCGAAGATAACAAAACCACAGACGCAATGCGAAATCAGTTTTTCATGGATAACGCATTGCGTGAAAAATTAAATTCTATGTTTGAATCTGTCATATGGCGTGAATAAGTTTTTCTCAGGAAGCAAACACCCCCATCTGGGGGTGTTTTTATTTGTGTACTGCATTTGGTACAACGTTCAAGGCTTGTAATCCCCGTCTGCACAGCTTGGTATACAGTGGCTGATTTAAACCTAAGAACATAATCAATTCGCGTGGCGGATGAACACAGTATATATTGCCTTCTGTTATAACACCATTGCGGATTGTTTTTACTGTGCCGTATGGCAACTGCTTTTGCCCAATACAAGACGATAAATATACCCAGCATTCATCATTTCGGCCCAGATGTTCCAACGCCAGATATCGCGCATATAAATTCAGCGTTAAATCGGCCTTGGTTGGGTCTTTGGTCCATGGCGAGCCGCCACCAATTGGCGATGCAGTTGAATAGAAATCACACGCCAGTTTTCGGCCTGTTACGCCACAGTCTGCAATAGATGAATGATATGTATAAATCCCTGTGCCATTGACAGTAATGTCTTGTGGCTCTTGCCCCAGCGTATCAATAATAAACTGGGTCAGGTCTTGTTGTCGCAGCATTGGAATAGCAACGATTGCGTTTATAACTTTCCCGTTTTTATCAACTGTAATCTGTGTCTTGATGTCCAGTCCCAAGTTATCTGAATTGCGTGCCAAATCATACAAGGCGCTGTTTAACTTGCGCGCCAGATATAATTCCAGATTGATGTTATCAGGCCCATGGCATGCGTAACCAACGAATACACCTTGGTCGCCCCATGCACCACCTGCAACACCACGATTTATATCAGGCGACTGTACCCCGATAAGGTTGATAACGTTCAGTTTGTTTATATTGATTGCATAGTCGCCCCAAATACTGGCATAGTTGCAATCATATCCGATTTCACGCAATGCAGATTTAACATATTCGGTTACGTTTGATAAATCAACATCACCTGTTATTTCACCGCCCAAGACAACAGTATTGTCTTTGACCATAACTTCGACCGCGTATTTAACGGAACTGTCCATTTCAATCATACGATCCAAGATATAACAAGAAATATAATCGGAAATTTTATCTGGGTGTCCCAGCGACACCGCTTCTGCAGTTTTATACATTTTAAGACTCCTGTTTTAGTCCATTTACGCAGGACAAGTAAGGATTTAAATCCGCGGTCATGCAACACCATGCCACATGACAAGAACAATAATATCATCAAAAAACGCAATTTGCAAGTGGGATAATTTTATATATTTATATGCATTTTTTGTGTGATTGGTTCAAAGCCGTATTTAGTATAAAAATCATAAGCAGTTTTATTTTTATTAAATACCCCCAGTGTTACTGACTGTAAACCGCGTTTTTTGCATTCTGATATAAACGCGTCCATCAATTTAGTTCCAATACCTTGTCTGCGAACAGAAGTATCAACAACAAAGTTGGAAGCGTTGCCTATTTTTGATTTTTCCAGCCATGGCTTATATACAATATCGCCTAATATTAATCCACAGACTTTGGCTGTATCGTCAACTGCAATCAAGATTATATGATTTTCTGGTTGGGACATATGTTGTACAATGACATCACGCTCAACAGATGAAGCGTCTACCTTGAAATATCCGTTCAGAATATCGATATGATGTTGACGTGCTGTGTCTGCCAATTTTACCATCTGTTCAATGTGTTTTTCTGTTGGTGTAATAACTTTGATATTCATAGGTTTTACCCTTTGCTCTTTGTATAGGGATTTAAGTTATAAACTATCATATCCTTAAATATATCAGTTTTGCTGAATAATGCTCTGTAATACAAAACCGTATTTAACAATAGGTGTTTCATTTGGTGCAGCTAAAAAATCGTTTTTAGTAATATCTACTTCTATTGTTTTGTCGGCTGTAATTTTTGTTGCACGCACAGATGTTTTTTTATCCATCAACAAATCCAAGCAATCTTTTGCGTTTATACGAACTAATCCTGCAACTTCGTCTGGTTGAAAATGAAAATCTGTAAATCCTGTTGGTATTTTATTTGCATAAATATGAGCAAATGCACGGTCATACCAATTTTTATGCGGTTTATCTTGTCGCCAGAATACAATTTCCAAAGGAATTGCATCAGATACATCTGTGTCTAATCCTATTTCTTCGCGAATCTCACGACGAAAAGCATCGCGTACTGTTTCTCCAGACAAAACATGCCCCGATGCAGTTGTATAAAGTTTTTCAGAATCCGCACGAATTTGAAAATAGATATTACCAGCATTATCATACATCCAACAATGAACAGTCTTGTGCCATAAACCGTTTTGGTGAACTATATCGCGGTGTTCTTGTCCGATTTTATTCATGTATTCGTCATAAATATCCAAGTATTCCATAAATCCCCCTTTGCTAAGTGCATGATAATAAAATAGAAAGAAAAAAGAAAACAAAAAATGTCTCATTGGCGGTGGATGGTGAGGGATTGTAATTCCCATGTTCGTTTTCACTCCATGGGCCCCTTTCGCCTACGGCTCGAACCCCCACGCAACTTGCGTTGCTTGGGTCGGGGGTTCTCATCCGACCACCACAGATAAAAATAAAACACCCACAAGGGGTGTTTGATTTTTATGGCGGATGGTGAGGTGTGCCTTGATAAGCAAAAATTAAAATCAAAAAAATCTTGTGAACTGCGATTTTTTAAGATTTTACTAATTGTTTATCTTCGTATTCCCTCGGCACGTTGTGCCTGCGGGGCAACCGTGACGATTTTGGTGCGTTAGCACTGCCAAAATCTACTTGTTGTCGAACCCGGGCAACTGCGTTGCGGTTCGAACCCGATGCCATTCGACGGTAATAAAAACACACCCGCAAGGGGTGTGATTTTATTACTGGCGGATGGTGAGGGATTCGAACCCCCGGTGGAGTCGCCCCCACAACGGTTTTCAAGACCGCCGCATTCGACCGCTCTGCCAACCATCCGAAACTGTTTTCTTTTTTCCGTCGGTCTTTCAAACCTACGGTTTTGTTCGCTGAACGCAACTGACGTTGCTGCTCACCACTCGTTAGCGTTCGGCTTCACTGCGTTTGCCTTACTTACTCGTATGCAAGACCGCCGCCGCGCCCCGTCTGCCAACCATCCGAAACTGTTTTTATATTTCCGTCGGTCTTTCAAACCGAATGAAATATGTGCAGGTTTTCGAACCTCGCACAGTTTATATTTTGACACAATAAATGTCAAATGTTTTTTATCTTAATCTTCAACTTCTATTTTTATATCTGCCAACCTCTATACATCAAATTCCATTGCGATACCTTTTGTTAGTCTTGATTATCATCTCTAAGCATAAAATCTGTTCCCATGATGATTCCCTTTGTTTAATTGCTGCCCGTTATACTTCTACCCCCATTACAAACCCTTTTTTATGTATTTAGTCCTGAGTGTCATCTCTCTTTATAAGTTCATCAACTTTACATTTGTTTTTCATAATATCCCCCTTTCGTTCGGTCAATATGATTATAATTTATTTCTTTTTTATGTATTTATCCTTCAGTGTCATCTCTCTTTATCAGTTCATCAACTTCGTATTTAATTTTCATGCTGTTTATCCTTTTTTTTTATCGGCATTAAATTTGTGAAAACGGGCATTAACCCCCAACTTGTACTTCCATAATGTTCCCCCTTTCGTTCGGTCAATATAATTATAATTTATTTCTTTTTAGTGTGCAAGCCAAAATAGCCCCACCACCAATGAACATAAGCCCAGACAGCAATTGTCCCATTGTCAATCCCCATGATGTCAGGAACCCGATGTGTGCGTCTGGTGCGCGGAATTGTTCACAAATCATACGGAATATCGCGTACAGCATACCCATAACACCTGCCAAGGCACCTGGGAATTTACGCAGTTTTGTAAATCTGTACAGACAATACATTATGATAAACAGCAATGCACCTTCGGTTGCAGCCTCGTAAAGTGGGCTTGGGTGGCGTGGAATTGTTGTGTCGCCATTAAAGACGACGGCCCATGGCACATCGGTTGCGCGTCCCATGACTTCCCGATTAATAAAATTTGCAATTCTTCCGAAAAAAAGTCCAATCGGTGCCACAACCGACATTATATCAAGTATGGCCCATCCATTGACTTTTTGTTTTTTTGCAAACAAAAATACGGCGCAAATTACACCAATTAATCCGCCATGAAAGCTCATACCGCCATTCCAAACGGCCAAAATCTGTAAAGGGTGGGAC
>JBKSMR010000045.1:0-5662 GCA_046881895.1 Alphaproteobacteria bacterium | reverse complement strand
TTTTTTAACAAATACTTTCCCGATTTTCAGGAAACTGATTGGCTGGAATTAAACGAGTTTGTGGTTATATAACCTCTAATTCAATCCCCACAATACCGTATTTGGATTCTATTTCGGCATCATAGAATTTTGATATTGCAGACATCAGTGCATTTAGCGATGCGAAACCGGTTCGGGGCATACTGATTTTTGTCGCCAAGTCTGCAAAACTGTGCGCAATATGCAGGCGAACAATTTTTGCCCGAATATAATCATTACGATTTTGCGCATTATATATCAGCAACATATCGCCGTTGCACATTCTGCGACACTTTTCATCATACAGACGCAGTTCGATATCCTTGTCACCAGAAGCAAGAAGAGCAAATTACAGGATGTTTAAACGTAAATATGGATAAATTACCCTATGTAACACTGTATCAAAAACAAACAGAAACAGATTAACCTTTTAATTTACCTTACCCCTTATGGTGCATTTGTGTAATCTTTTAGAAAAATTTCACAAAGTCTAGTAATGATTGTAAATTCTGTTGGGGTTTCGTGTCGGTATGAACAAGCCATGCCGAGCCAGATTTATCTCAGATTCCTGGGATTTTTTACCAGTTCGAACTGTCTAGTTTGAGTTGGTTTTATAATGCTATTTCTTTATCTGTTTTTATATTTTTCACAAACATTTCATCGTGCGATACCAATAATATTGCACCACGATATTGATTCAAAGCATTTTCCAATATTGATATACTTTTGATTTCCAGATTGTTAGTTGGTTCGTCTAATATCAATAAATCTGGTTGTTCAGAACTGCCCAGAACGGCTGCCAATGTTGCTTTTAACAATTCTCCGCCAGATAATACACCAACCTTTTTTAACGACGTATCACCACGAAAACCAAAATTAGCAGCAATCGCATGTGCATCATGTTTCAGACACCCCGATATGTCCATTATATTTTCAACTATGCTTTTACTTTTATCCAATACAGATAAATCTTGATTCAAATATGTGATTTTGCCAAATGTTTTAACTGTTCCAGATTGTGGTTTTAATTCGCCACATATAATTTTTAACAATGTTGATTTACCAGAACCGTTTTTTCCAACAATACGAACACGTTGTCCACCATACATAGTAAATTCAAAGTTATCAAAAATCTGTTTAGAACCATACGCAAAACACAAATTTGATATTTGCACCAATTCCTTGCTATAAAATGGTTTGTTTGGCACAGGAATTTTAATTGTTTCATTTCGCATTTGTTCAGATAAAGATTGCTGAATTGATATTTGTTCGTTCAGTTTCTTTTGGATAACTGCCCGTTTCTTAGCCTCTGTTTCGATACTTTTACCTTTTAATGCATTTTGTTCCAATCTGCTTCGTCTGGATGTCCCGATTTCCTTTTGTTGTTTTGCTTCGTGATGCTGACGGGTATTTTGTGCAATATTCATAGTATTATTCAATATGGCAATAGATTTTTGTGTATCAATATATTTTGAATAAATACTGTCTGATTCAATCTGTTTTTGTTCCAGATAGAAATCGTAATTCCCACCATATACTTTCAATTTGCCGTTTTGTAATTCAATGATTTTATCCATTTGCTGTAAAAGTTCCCTGTCATGCGAAACAATAACAACACCATTTGGATAGTTGTTCAACTGATTAAAGAATACTTGCTTAGCATCTGTATCTAGGTTATTTGTCGGTTCGTCCAACAATAAAATATCAGCCCCAGATTCAAAAGCCCGCATAAGAGAGAACATTTGCTGTTCGCCACCACTTTTGGAATCAGATACATTAATTTGATTCAACATACAAACACTGGCATTCTTGTTAATATTGCCAGAATCAGGCAATAAATCACCATTCAACAACTTTAATAGAGTTGTTTTTCCAGAACCGTTATCGCCAATAATCGCAACATGTTCATCGCTATTAAAAGCAATCGAAACACCCGTCAACAAATCGTTGTCGTTATAACAAAAAGATACATTTGATAAAGAAATTAAAGCCATAATAAAACCTCTGCTATTGCAATTAAACAGACACATATTTCTATGTGTGATTTATAAAAATTACAATATTACATACGCATTGGTTTTATCCTTTTGTTTAGATTACACACCTAGATTGTATTACAAATATTCATAAAAGCAAGATTTTTTATAATTTATCAATCTTGCGAATTCAAAATACTCAAAGTTTTATGTTTTAAATAATCCAAACACATATAAACTACTATCGGGCAAAGTTCCCTAAAAGAAGTGTTATCTACACAATATCGATTATCTTTTAATATAACATTGCATACCAGTGCACATTATATTCACAATATGACAAGTCCGCAGGAATTTCATTTAAGAAAGTCAGTTTTATATTACGAATTTTATCTAGATATTCTGAAACAGCACGTTTTCTCGGTCTTTCTCTCGAATTTCGTCCAGAATGCCGAGCCGCATTTTACACCGTCCTGTTAAAGGACGTTTTTTCTTTGGAATTCTAAGCTTTTTCTTAATTCGAGTCCGCTTTGCCTGTTTGGTTAATCAAAAAACCGCCCAGTTGGGCGGGAATTGTTTAGTTTATTTTCACAATTGGTACGGTTCTCATGTTTTGAGATTTTGTTTTGTATTTATAAGTCCCTATCTGTCTAAAACATTTTTTGTTTGGCACTTTAATTACTTGTGCATCGTAATAGATTTGCCCGTCATCATTTGTTACCAAAAAAAGCAATGAATCAAAAGAAGAATCTATTGCCGCCAGTGCCATGTTTGGCGCCAACACCTGAAAAACAGTAAGGTTTGAAGTTGTTAAGCAATCGCCCGGTTCATCTAGCATAGTAACAACTGAAGAATCTGTAGGTGCAGTACCTGCAACAAACAAGCCTGACAATGCAATGCCTGTTGCCATCCCTAAAACAAAAGTCCAAGTTTTGCTCATTTTTTCTCCTTTGTTTTATTCTATGCATGAATACGAATATGCTTCTGGCATTCTGTACATGTTATTAGATATTGCATCAACAAATAATACCGGCAATACACCTACGAACCAGCTAGTCGGAAGTAATACGTCCAAGATAACAGCAGGTGCATTTAATTCTCGCATAACTGTCTTTTCAGAACAAGCCGAATTAGACGACTTGATAGTCAAATCATTATTTGAAAAGATAACCATGTCTTGTTCTGGTTTGATTTTGTAAACACCACTGTCTGCCGATACAGTAATTGTGTTTTTAGAGTTATTATACAGACGGGTTTCATGGTTGCTGCCTATACCAATTGTTCCACATGCTGATAAAGCAAACAGAATTGATAAGATAACAAACTTTTTCATAGGCACTCCTTATTTTATGTCACAATAAACTTTAATGAATAAATCCCCATAAATCAACCTGGATTTTCGTGTCGGTATGAACAAGCTGTGCCGAGCCACAATTTACACCGTCCTGTTAAAGGACGGTTTTTCTTTGGTTTTCCAAGCTTTTTCACAGTTCGAGTCCGCTTTGACTGTTTGGTTAATCAAAAAAACGCCCAATATGGGCGTTTATTTATAACCAATTTGACGGTATTGAATCATAATCCGTTAAATTTGTTACGCCATTGTACATGTCGCCAACAGCACCACTGGATGCATCTTTCCATATATCGTATAAATATTTTAAACTACCGTTAAATGATGACTTTGCAGAATCGCCCGTCAACTTTGAACAGCCACGGAATGTTTCTTTGAACATATTTGATGCAGTAGAAGTATCATTACTGGAATATGTTCCAAATAAATTATCTGGAATTTCACCGCTTAAATTTGAACACCCTTTGAATACCCCCTGGAACATACGTTCTGCAGGTGCACCAGATATATTTTTGAACAACGGACCACCAATTCCAGACAAATTCTCACAATCACGGAAGGTTTCACGGAACATAGCCTCGGCAGGCAGCCCTGATATACCGGCAAACATTTTTACAGGAACAGCACCGCCAAAAGCAGACTGATAAAATGTTTGATAGAACATTTGTGGTGATGGTTGCCCATAAACACCATAAAACAATGTATCTAGATTATCAAAATTTGTTGTAACATTTTCCAGTGTATGAAAAGTCTTGTAAAATGATGGTTGACTACCGTCTTCTAATGTACCAAAGACACAACCCAAACATCCGGAAATATCATATATTGAATTACGAGTGCTACTTTTCGCACCAAAAGAGATTGCAGCAACACCATCAGATGCATAAGCGTTGGCTTGACCAGATATTGTTACATAGCATATACCATTCGAACAATTCCCAACGTCAAACACATGAGTGCAAATACCATCAACACAATTGTTTGTATCATCAACGTCTTCTGTAACTGTTTTGGTAAATGATTCGACGGTACCATCACCCCAATCAACAGTAAAACTGCCGCCAGCAGTAATATCAAAACGCATTCCATCTTTGTGCGGTTTAACAGACAATGTAAATTTTCCGCGTTTAATCAGATCTTGTACAGCTTGATTAGCAATGATTGTATTAGCTGCATATTTTGTTGCATATTTACTGTCACCGTAATTTGTAACAGGTTTGCCATGCAATATATAATTTGCATTATCAATCGCACGCAATAAATATTCCATATTTGCAGCGTATGGTTTAGCACTGGGAATTGGCTGATAGTCAACACCCCAAACCTGATTTATCATATTATGAACATATTCAACGCTGGCCACCGGTCCAGACACAGGCAATGCAAACGCACCCCCAATCATTGGCAATACAGAAAACAAAAAAGGGACATAGATTCTTTTCACGTCGCACCCCCCCAGATGCAATTATACATATATTACTGTAACGTCACCGCAGGCAATTCCTGGGTCGGAACAATCAAACCCTGTGGGTTAGTAATAACATATGTGCCGTTTAATTCTTGATTTGCAGTAGCCGCAGTATCAACCTTTTTAGACAACTGCTGTTCAACCATTTCAATCTGTTCTGTAACAAACTTTTCCATATATTCATTTGATGGAACATGTGGCGTCGCAATTGCAGATACTGGAAACAATAAAAATAAAATAAAAACTTGTTTCATTTCTTCTTCTCCGATAAAAGTTATACACTTGCGTTTTATTATATCAAAAAAAAATACCAAAAAAAAATTTTTTTTATCATTTTATATCGTTTTGTTCAATATTATGTTCAAAACAATATTCTAATTCCAACCATGTGTTTTGATAATATCTGATATGAGATATCCTGTTGCTTATATTTAAACACACAATTCCATACATCAACACAGCTTTCTGATTAGTGTTGTGGATACGATTAGGTCAGCCGGCAATTGTGGGTGGGATGGCAAGTCGTGGACTGGCACCCAGTGCATGTCGTCGTGGACACGCAGTTGGATTTCGCCAGCATATGATTTGATTTCGTATGTGTGCAGTTCAATAACCTTGCCGGAATCTGTTGTATGTTTTGCAATTGTAATCAAGTCGCCTATTTGTGCATCTATCCCCAGTTCTTCGGCCAGTTCCCTGTGCAAGCATGTTGGGCCGTCTTCGCCATCTTCAAACTTACCACCGGGGTATTCCCATTCGCCCGCCAGTGGTTGGTCCGCAGCACGACGCATCAGCAGCACTTTATCCCCACACTTAAAAATCGCAGCAGTTACTTTCATGATTTAAATA
>JBKSMR010000044.1:0-9690 GCA_046881895.1 Alphaproteobacteria bacterium | reverse complement strand
TTTTAATACTGCTTTTCTCTATCTATTTTTTATACATGCTTGGTTTAGAAATATTTAACATATACGTTAAAGTCCGCTGTATGCAACGTTTTAATATACCTGCATGGAAAATTATTTTAAGTATTCCATTTGGCTTTTCTGCACTGTGGGTTCCTGGATATTTATCAAACGCAACAAACACAAAAAAGCCATCCCAAGGAATAAAATCTAAATGGTATACAAAACTTATTAAATGGGCGACAAAAACGCAATTGAACACAATATCTATGTTTGTATTTATCACTGTCTTGTCATCGTTCTTTGCAGGCCTTAATGCCGCACTGCTTACATTCTCGTTTGCATTACTTTTTGGTATATGGACATTGCAAACCGGTGCTAAACAATTTGAAAAAAACATGGCGAAAAAATATTCTTCTGTCGCAGTTATAGTCAACCTTGTATTAGTTGTCATATTTGCATACACATATATTTTTACACCACAAACGCAATCTAATGTTCAAATAAACATTACTGAAACAGAAGTAATTTCAACCCAAGGACAATAATATGAATGGGATAATAATATTTACATTATTTATTTTCTTGTTATGGATAGGCCGTTCAATTTTAATACCATTGTTGATTGCTGCATTTTTATGGTATTTAATGAATGCTATTTCAGACTATTACCGTAAAGTTCTTCCATTTAAAACCCCAGAAACAAAACTTAAAAAAATCTATTTTCATATTTTCAATTGGATTTCAAATATTGCAAGTCTTGCCACAGTATGTTTTGTGATATATTTATTTATAACACAAATTAAACCTATGTTCTCAGAACTTGTTTATATGTTACCCACACTGCAAGAAAAACTGACTATGTTTGGCATATACTTATCTAAATCCATTGGATTCACATTCGATGCAAATATGATACCAAACATAACCCAAATCGCAGCGAACATTGGTGCATCTGTTGCTTCTATTGCCACATCCATGGGCATGGTACTGGTATATATGCTGTTCATGTTTGTTGAACAAAGCACATTCAACGAGAAATTTTCTGCATTATTTACCAGCAAACGTCAGTCTAAGAAATCGCGTTATATTTTAGACAGCATAGATTACAATATGAAAAAATATTTATTTGTTAAAACCATGATTTCTGCAATAACAGGTATTGCATCATTTATATTGTTAAACTTGATTGGTGTCGAATTTGCAGGCGTTTGGGCATTTATTGTATTTATCGCAAATTACATTCCAACAATTGGTGCAATAATTGCATGCGGACTGCCAATATTGTACACACTGGCAACAGCACCAACATTACAACAACCTATTTTGACAGCGGTTGGTTTAATCGGCATCCAAATACTACTTGGCAATATCATCGAACCCAAATTGACCGGAAAAACACTAAACATATCAACATTGGCAATTTTGATAAACCTGGTATTTTGGGGAATGATTTGGGGTGTTGCAGGAATGTTCTTTAGTGTTCCGCTGTTGGTTGCAACTTACATTATCTGTGCACAATTTGACTCGACACGCTGGATTGCAATATTGCTGTCCGCAGACGGAATTATTCCGGAAAAAAACGAGGATTAAAAACGGGCTTTATGCCCGTTTTATTATTGCGATTGCATTTTCCAAGATTACACGTGCAGATTCAGAATCCAGTTTTTGTTTAATATCATGCACCCTGACCCGCCCCAAAGACTCTTGAGCGGCAACAGAAGTTAAATTTTCTTCTAACATACAAATTGGCAATTCCGTTTTGGTTGCCAGCTTATTTACAAAATCACGTACCAACTGTGTTGTTTCTGATTCAGTGCCATCATTTCTGACCGGCAATCCGACGACAATGCCGCTAACAGATTCTGCATCGGCCGCCTTTGCCACAATATCTGCATGGTTACCCGCACCACGTGCGATATTTACCACAGGTCGCACAAAAACAAAATCACGACTTGGGTCGGAAACAGCAAGACCAATTCTGGCTAATCCCCAATCAACCCCCATTATACGCCCTGTGCGTGGAAAACCCTTGAAATCTGGCAAAATCATTGTATAATTCCTTTACTCTACAAATATAGGATTGAAAATGGCATTTAGCAAGCAACAATTACAAAAATTCGCAGATTTAATCAAAATCGAAATATCTGATGAAAAACTGGCAGAAATGAATATCGACTCGGTCATTGAATGGTTAGATAAGTTACAAAAAATAGACACAACAGGTGTCGAACCACTACTAAACCCATCTGAACACAAGTTACCACAACGTGCAGACATTGTAACAGATGGCAACATTCGTGATTTAGTCATGGCAAACACACCAGATAATGCCGGTGTATCACGCGGATATTTCGCAGTACCAAAAGTTATGGAAGGTGACTAAGTCATGAAAGATCAGAAAATAAAGATTGTTATCCCATATATAACAGAATCGAACATAGAAATACAAATAGCAGATGCATTTCGCTTATTAGATTTGATAACAAATACAGATATTAAATTAGCAAATTGTGTTGGCACCTGCTTTAACGCAGAATTAAAAATCAACACGTTTAACACTATGTATTCTCCTGTAATATCTACACAACTCGCATTAAATGGGTTGGCACATATTGAAGAAACAAAATGTATGCCACCATCATATAAGCACACATCTTATGACAAAGCACGCAGTTGTTTTTATAATTTACAATGTGGAAAGTGCAAAGATGAATTCGTTCGCAGAACTGTGGGTACTGTATTATTCCCACAACACTATGCAAAAGACAAGCAGAAATAAACAATATAAAACATTTGGGACAACAAAAATCCCACAACACTACGGAAAACAGAAATGATAAACCTGACAATAGTTGAAGCATTAAAAAAATTAAACAGTGGCGAAATCACAGCTGTTGAACTGACACGTGCATATTTAAATCGCATTGAACAATACGGTGCTGATTTAAATTGCTATATCACAGTTACACCAGAACGTGCCATGGCAGACGCAGACGCATCTGATGCACGACGTGCATCAGGCAACGCATTGCCACTGGACGGCATTCCATTGGCGATGAAAGACTTGTTTGCGACGCGTTCCATTCGAACGACTGCCGCATCACGTATGCTTGAAAACTTTGTTCCAGAATACGAATCAACCGTTTCACAGAATTTAATAAATGCGGGCACAGTGTTGTTAGGCAAAGCAAACTTGGACGAATTTGCAATGGGCACTTTCAGCAAGACCAGTTACTTTGGTGCACCTGTAAACCCATGGCAAATGGAAAAGAATTTAACTGCTGGCGGTTCTTCTGGTGGTTCTACATCTGCGGTTGCTGGCGGTCTGGCATTATGTGCAACTGGGACAGATACGGGTGGCTCGATTCGTTTTCCGGCCGCGATAACAGGTATGGTTGGCATGAAGCCTACATACGGTCTGTGTTCACGTTGGGGTTGTGTTGCATTTGCATCGTCTTTGGACACACCAGGGCCCATTACACGCACAGTTGATGACGCTGCGTTAATGTTGTCATGTATGGCAGGCCACGATCCAAAAGATTCAACCAGTGCAAAGAATGGATTTGTATGTAACGAACCATTAAAACCTATCTTGGGTGATGGTAAAAAATTACGCGTTGGCGTTATCAAAGAATTTGCAAACGTTGAAGTTTCAAGCGACATGAAATCATTGTTTGAAAAACGCATCGCAGACTTAAAATCTATAGGTGCAGAAATTGTCGAAGTTTCAATACCAAATGTACTTGATGCATTGGCTGCATACTATATCATCGCACCTGCCGAAGCATCATCAAACTTGGCACGTTACGACGGCATGCGTTATGGTCTGCGCGTCGAAGGCAAAGATATCTATGACACATTCAAGAAAACACGTGCTGCTGGTTTTGGCGACGAAGTACAACGCCGTATGATTATTGGCACTGCGGTACTGTCCAGTGAATCATACGATGTATATTTCATGCAGGCTGCACGCGTACGCCGTATGATTGCAGACAGCTTTAATTCTGCATTTGAACAATGCGATTTAATCGTATGTCCATCATCTGCAGGTACTGCAATGCCACTAGATTCTTCATTATCACCATTGGAATTCTATGCATTGGATTTATTCACAGTTGCAATGAATTTGGCAGGTATTCCTGCGTGCAGCGTTCCATGCGGATTGGCACAAAACGGTCTGCCATTAGGAATGCAAGTTGTCGGTCCACGCTTTGCAGATATGCAGGTTTTACAATTGGCGAAACATATTGAAGCATCTGCAAACATTGACAACCGCCCAACAACAATTATGGGGAAATAAAAAATGAATAAATACATCATCTCTTTGGGTATAAAAAAATCGACCGCGATGGTCGAAAGAAAGGAGATGATGGTGGCTAGGGACGGAATCGAACCGCCGACACAGGGATTTTCAGTCCCTTGCTCTACCAACTGAGCTACCTAGCCAACGCGGGACAAATAATAAGACACAAAAAACAAAAAAGCAAGGGAAAAAGAAAAAATGTTTACGATAAAAGGCAAAACTGGCGATTGGGAAGTTGTAATTGGACTGGAAACTCATATCGAAGTGTTATCTAATTCAAAATTATTCAGCGGTGCATCTGCTGACTATAATCCAACCGTATCACCAAACACCCAGGTATCTATGGTTGACGTTGCAATGCCAGGTATGTTGCCGGTATTAAACGAATACTGTGTTGAACAGGCAATTAAATTTGGCTTGGGAATAAACGCAGAAATTTCACGTCACAGCCGTTTTGCACGCAAACAATATTTCTACCCTGACCTGCCCCAAGGCTATCAAATTTCACAACCTGCAGACGAACCACCTGTTGTTGGTCGCGGTTGGGTTGAAATTATGGGTGACGATGGTAATCCTAAAAAGATTTTCATCGAACGTGCACACCTGGAACAAGATGCAGGAAAGTTAAAACACGATATGCATCCAACTAAATCCTTTGCAGACTATAACCGCACAGGTGTTGCATTATTAGAAATAGTAACATATCTGGACACAAAGAACCCAAAAAATAATTCTTATATTTCTTCCCCAGACGAAGCAGAAAGATACCTGCGTGAAATTCGCGAAATCGCACGTGCCCTGGGTGTGTCTAAGGCAAACATGGAAGAAGGTTCAATGCGTGCAGACGTAAATGTATCTGTACGACCAGCCGGTTCAACAGAATTCCGTACACGCACAGAAACAAAAAACATGGTATCTTTCAAATTCATTAAAACAGCAATTGAATACGAGGCACGCCGTCAAATCGAAACATATGAAAACGGTGGTACTGTCACACAAGACACTATGAGATATAATCAAGGCGAAGGAACAACATCTGTAATGCGCTCCAAAGAAGATGCTTTGGATTATCGTTACTTCCCAGATCCAGACTTGCTGCCAATTGAAATAACGGACGAACAAATCGAACGTATTCGTGCAAACTTGCCAGAATTACCTTCTGCAACACGCACCCGCTATACGGCGGAATTCGGGCTGTCTGAATATGACGCTGCCAGATTAACAGAAACAGTTGATGTATCACGTTGGTTTGACACAGCAGTAAACGGCAATGCAAAACACGCAAAATCAATTGCGAACTGGATGATAAGTGAACTGTTTGCACATCCTGAAAACTGGGATGAAAAGAACGAAAAATCCGGCATTGTTGATGAAATGCGTATTATTACACCATCTGATTTATCAGAACTGGTAGAAATGATTTCTGAAAATACAATCAACGGAAAACAAGCCAAAGAAATCTTTATCAAAATGCTGGATGGCGAAAATGGCACACCTCGTGAAATCGCTGATAAATTCGGCATGAAGCAAATGACAGATACTGGTGCAATTGAAAAAATAATTGACGATGTAATCGCTGCAAATCCGTCCCAAGTTGAACAGTACAAATCTGGCAAAGTTGGGTTATTGGGATTCTTTGTTGGCAATGTAATGAAGGCAACATCTGGCACTGCAAACCCTGCTGTTGTGAACGAATTATTACGTAAAAAATTAGCATAAAAACAAAAAGGGAAAACAATGACAAAAGTTATCAAAATCATTGAAGACAATCATGTAACAGGTGTTGTATATGGCACAGTTGAAATACAAGACAACACATCAGCACACAAACAAAATTACAAACAAATGGTTACTAAAACAACCAGGGCACGTATGAAACAGTTACGTGATTCTCGTACAAGACGAAAATAAGAAATGATTGTTATCTTTGCACATAAATTAATAGACGATATAAAAATAATGTTACTGGCTGAAATAGAAAAAATTCGGCCAGGTGTTTGTGTTACGGTTACACAACAAACACCTGACGATACAACAGCAGACATACTGGACAAAGCCGAAAAGATTCATGCATCAGCCCACATCACAGAAGATATAATATTGCAAAACATCCCCAGAATATTGGACAATACGCCTGAACCAATAATGGATAAATCAGGTCTGTCGTTGGAAGAAAAAAACGCACGAAAATATCACACAAAAAATATAACACAACGTTTTAATGCTGCAAAACAAAGATACTCCAAACAAAAACACCACAGAAATCAAAACAGAACAAGGTAAATAAAATGTTAAATGATTTAATCAGAATAATGCGTGAAATGACTATGTATACGGCACAGGCAAAAATACGCAATCGCGAAAAGCAACACAGGGATTATTATCTAAGACACATATATAACCGTACGCAACAACAAAAAATTAAAATAACTTATAACAATACAAAGCATAAATAAAAATCATGAAAAAATTCTTTATCCAAACTTTTGGTTGTCAGATGAATGTATATGACGGTTGGCGAATCGCCGCGATGCTGGAACACCGCGGAATGTGCCGTACAGACGATATTTCTGACGCAGACATCATTATATTAAACACATGTGCTGTCCGTGCCAAGGCAACAGATAAAGTCTTTTCTGCACTTGGGCGTATCAGACGTGCAAAAAAACCATCTGCCCTATTTGGAATTGTTGGTTGTGTTGCACGCGAATCGGGCAGTGATGCATTCCGCAGAATCCCAGATTTAAATTTTGTTCTGGGGCCACAAAGCTATCATAAACTGCCACAAATTTTAGAAAACCCAGATGCAAAATTATTCAATATTGATTTAGGTGGATTGGAAAAATTTGATGAATTACCACAGATGGAAAAATCGCCAACAGTCGCATATATCCCAATCCAAGAAGGTTGCAATCACGTCTGCACATACTGTATTGTTCCATACACACGCGGTCGTGAAATATCACGTAAGTTTGATGATTGCGTTCGTGATACTATTCATGCTGCAAACACAGGTGCAATTGAAATATGTTTCTTGGGTCAAAATGTAAATGGATATAAATATACAGACGAAAATGGTACTACATACCGCCTGTCTGATTTAATTCGCGAAGCTGCAAAAATCGAATCTGTAAAACGCATCAGATTCACATCCAGTTATCCAACAGAAATGACAGAAGACCTGATAGAAATGTTTGCAATTGAACCAAAGTTATTACCATTTTTAAATATGCCGATTCAAAGTGGCTCGCAAAATGTTTTAACACGTATGAATCGCCCATATTCTTTGGAACTGTACACAGATATTATTCGCAAATTGCGAATCGCACGCCCAGACATACAAATATCGTCAGACTTTATCGTTGGATTCCCCGGAGAAACAGACGAAGATTTTGAACAAACAATGCGAATCGCAAAAGATATAAAATATATTAACTCTTATTCATTTAAATATTCACCACGTCCACATACTGCGGCAGCACTGATGCCAGATCAGATTCCTGAAAACATAAAGGCAGCAAGACTTGCCAAACTGGACACATATTTAAATGAGGTTCAACGCGAATTTAATCTTGGATGCATAAATAAAACAATGGAATGTTTACTAGAAGGTCCTGATAAAACAGGCAATCATCTGATTTATCGTACACCTTATATGCAACAATGTGTTGTAGAGAAAAAATCAGAAGATGCACACATTCCACTTCTGGCAAACATCACTATCACAGCTGCAAACAAAGCATCACTGCGTGGTAAATTTTCAGAATAATTTAGAATAATAATTTTGCATCAACACTGGCCTTGTACGAAAGCGTATCCAGCATACGTATAACGGTCAGTTTTAAATTTCCACTTATCATATCCAATGGTAACATAAAACCAATATTACCAACCAATGACATGGTTCCATTCGTATCCACTGTTGCAAACATACCGTATCTATATTCTAAATCAGACATCACATACTTATAATCTGCACTGACACCAAAACGTCCGCCATATTCCGAACAAGAATCACCAGCAACATCATATCGCTCTGCAGCTACACCAACAAAAGGTGACACAAAGAACGAATCGTTAACAACAAAGCGTTTACCAAAATCTGCAACCAAATGACCAGATAACGCATCTGGTTCTGAGATAAATTTATTGTTATACCAAACCTTATCTATATCAAATACTGTTTTCATAATGCCGAAACCAGCACGCAAAAATAAGTCTTCTTCAAATCTATAATCTCCAGACAAATTCAAACCATAAAAATGCCCATCAAAATCTTCTAAATCAGAAGAATACAGTATCTGCCCTGCCTTTAACGACAATGATAAATCAAAATTATCTTTTATAAGATATCTTGCATTTATATCCGCACCACGCACATAGAAATCATCCGACACAATCACAAAGGCGGACAATCCAGCAGCATTTTGTGCATTTGAATTAAAATCAACCATATCCATGGAGGTTATTACACGCAAAATATTTTGCAAAACATCTGAATTAAACAATGCTGTTTTAGACAATGTGTTATTTATATCTGGTGCAGAATCTAATTCATCTTTCAATTTATTATTTTCATCCACAATAGATTCAATAAAATCACCCTTATCTCCACCAACAATCGTATCGTAATCGGTTTTACGCACATGTTCTATAACCAATGTCCCATCATTATTTAGCCGTCCAACATTTGAATACAAATTATCATCTGAAATAAAATATTCAAACTTAGCACCACCGCCAATCGACAACACATTGTCTAAAACAGTCATATCATACAATTCTGCTGCATCTGTTATCACAAAAACAACATTATTGCCCAATTCTATCTTTTTAGATTTTTCATTCGGCAATCTATCGATTTCAAGTCGAACATTTTCCAGAAAAATCTTTGACGAATCGGGTGCAAAATCAACAACATCTGCCAAAGACAAAACTTCATCTGCATTTTCTACTCGTATAATATAATCAGTATTAAAATTCACAGCATTCAAACCATCCTTACTAGACACAATTTGGAATATCTGTGCATAATCACCCAAAACAAATTCGGAATCTATTACACCATTATTTTCGATATAAACCTTGCACCTTGGACAAACAGAAATTTTTTCTGCACTTATATTTCCGTTATTTTTAATATATACAGATTGTGCAATATATAATTCGCTTGATAAAACATTTACATTATCTTCTATAACAATATCGTCATCCACAACGTGCATAGCATCATCAACGTCTGTATGCCACACATCTATACAAAATGCTTTTGTCATACACAATACGATGAACAATAAAGAAAACAAAAACTTATGCATTAAATATCCTTCCGAATAAAATATAGAATATAAGAATATTTTCTTAAATCAACATTAAAAAAACACCCA